>CAIWDQ010000367.1 GCA_903911455.1 uncultured bacterium | reverse complement strand
TTTTTAATTCTTAATTCTTAATTGTTAATTATTAATTCTTTTTTTTTCCTACTTTAGTTTATCAGATAGTAATTTTATCTCTATGTAAGGAGACATGTTTTCATAAAGTATATTATAAACAGCATTAAAAATAGGAAGATCTACATCGTGTAACTTATTTATTTCTTTGATGCCTTTTGTAGCATAATAACCTTCGGCTATCATCTTCATCTCAAGTTGAGCTGTCTTTACTGAATATCCTGCACCTATCATATTACCAAAAGTACGGTTACGACTAAACTGCGAATAAGCTGTAACCATTAAATCTCCTAAATATACAGAGTTGTAAAGGTTACGATTAATCGGATGTACTTTTTCAATAAACTTCTCCATCTCCTGAATAGCATTAGCGATTAATACAGCCACAAAGTTGTCACCATATCCTAATCCTTTTGAAATACCAACAGCAATTGCATATATATTCTTAAGGACAGCAGCATATTCAGTACCATAAATATCATCAGAAGTAGAAGTCTTAACATATCTGCACTCAAACTTTGATGCCATAAACTCTGCCATCTTCTGGTTTTGTGAAGCAAATGTTAAGTAAGTTAGTTTCTCAAGAGCTATTTCTTCAGCATGCGAAGGGCCACTTATAATACATATATCCTGTAAAGATACATTATATACTTCATTAAGGAAGTCGGCAATGATCTGGTTTCTTCCAGGGATGATACCTTTAATTGCAGAGTAAACTCTCTTACCCTTAAAGATATCTAAAGGCAACGGACTAATACTATCGCAAAGAAAAGCAGCAGGTACTACAAAGATAACATCAGTAGCCTGCGATACTATCTCTACAATATCATTACTAATAATAATTGAGTTGTGATGAAACTCAACATCACTAAGATAAAGTGGATTATGATTAAATTTCTCTATCCCTTCTTTTATTTCGCTTTCGCGAACCCACCAATAAACAGGCTTAACGTTGTTGCAAAGTATCTTTACGATAGCAGTAGCCCAGCTACCTCCACCTATTACGGCTATTTTACAATCTTTTTTCATATGATAAGGAGTTCCCATGCATTCAACACAGGAACTCCGGTATTATTAAATTAATTATTTAAGTCCTAAAGCTTCCACACCCTGATCAAAGATAATATCTACAGGAATGTTAGCTGTTTTTAGTTTTGCAATATCTGTTTGCAAATCTTTACGGATAACGCTGTTTGTAGTCAGATATTTTGTAGCACCTTCGTAATCTCCATCACCCTCAAACTTAAGTACCATCGCCGACCAGGCCTCTAAAGCTTTCTTTGTTTTGGCCATATCTACTTTATAAGTTCCATCGGCATTACGAGTGAAAGCACCTGCATCTTCAAAGAAATTAAAACACATCATATTTGCTTTACCGTGAGCATCAGCTGCTCCAAAACGTACCGAACGAATAAGACCAGCCATAAATGTTACATAACTATCTTCAATAGTAACGTCTTTTAACTCTCCTTTTTCAATAAGTTTTCCAACAATAAACAAACCTAATATATCAGCTTTAGCTTCTTCAAAAGCACCGTACTTTTCTTTTAAAGCAGCCTTGCAAGTTCCTTTGCCTGTAATAGTATTTTTAATACCTAAACCATGAGCCACTTCATGAAACATAACATTAGAAAAGAAGGCATTGAATGTAATATTCTTTTGTTGTGATTTATCAATTAATACGTTTGCAATAGGAGTTAATATCTTATCAAACTTAGCCTGCATAGCATTCTTCAACTGTAGTCTGCGCGAACCTTTTGCCAACTGAACTTTCTCATCATTAGGAAGGTTGATAGCAATAGTTTTGCCACCAGCATTCGAATGTCCTGCATAATAGATAATATCATAAGCATTCAAATCGCTGTTCGAGCCCGGCATTTCGTTTTTATACTTCTGGTCGCATGGTAATTGCTTTTGAAGTTCGGGCAACATAGAAGTATATTTCTCAAGCTTCTTACTCCAGTTATTATCTTTTACCAGAACAGCAGCTTCGTAAGCTGTTTTATAACCATACAAAGCATCTTCATAATTCTCAATTGGGCCAACAACAAAATCAATATGGTTTGTTTTCATATCCATCCAAGCCATATCGCTTTCAAAATAGTTATCAGTTAATATTGCTTTCGAACGCAATTCAAAGTAATGTTTTAAGCCTGGGTCTTCAGCAAGTCCGGCAGCTTTTTTCAGTAAGTTAGAAGCCATAAATAATAAGTCATAATATTCTTCATGAAACCAAACAACCTTTAAACTCTTATCATCATTACGTTTAATAACAGTATATTGATTTGTTTTATTAGGATCTTTTAAGTTGTCAAACTCATCTTTAGTCATATCATGAGGATAAAAGTTAGCTCCTTTAGGTTTTTCGTTAAAGAAAGGCATAAAAGGTTTATCATCACCCAAACGTTCCCATGGACCATAGTTTATCTCTGCAAATCTCTTTAAGTCGGGGTCTTTAATAGTATCCAGAAATGATTTCTTCTCACCAATAGTCTGCATCCAGTACAGTTCATCCATTATCTTAGAGATCTCAATCAACACAGGTAGCATCTCTTTTTCTTTCGGAGTAAGTTTTGATAAATCAGTAGTAAGTTTAACAGTAGCAAACTGTTCGAGTCTTTCTTTCATAGTCATTACTTTGTTAGAATCGTTATTTGAAGCATCACCCTTTTTACCGTTAGGATTACATGCAACCACTGCAATTATAATTGATGCAGTTAAAAATAAGGTACTTAATTTTGATTTCATGATGATCTTATTATTGATTATTAAATTCATTAAATAAAGTGCGAAATTAATAATAATTATTATATTTATAACCGAAGACAGGATTTAAATATAAAAGAGAAGCCCTTCGACAAGCTCAGGGACCCTAATTATCGGTCCGTGAGCTTGTCGAACGGGGAGAGGGCTGGGGTGAGGTCGTTAACCGAAGCAAAGGTTTAAATATAAAAGAGAAGAAAACCCACAACTATGTTCGTAGACCATTAATAAGAAGCCTC
>CAIWDQ010000366.1 GCA_903911455.1 uncultured bacterium | reverse complement strand
TTTAATGCTATGCTAAATAGTTCCTCTGAATTCATAACTCTTTTTACAGGCAAATTTATTAATTTTTATTTACCCATACAAATCGTTATAGAACCTATATTAAACTATTATTCTTGAGATGTTATTTGTTTTAGCCTAACAACTTTTTTAGAAGCATATCCTAAAGCTAAAATAACTAAAATACTCATTCCACCATCAATAGGAGCACCACCACCTGTTGGAGTATTTCCACCACCAGGAGCATTGCCACCACCTCCGCTTCCACCACTATTTGGGTCAGGTGGTTGTGCATTTGCTAAAATAGGTAAAATAGTTATTAGAAATATAATTGCAATTGTTTTTAATGTTCTTTTCATTTTCTCTATTTTTTTAATTAGTTTTTATTTAACAAACACCTTTTGAGTAATTGTATTACTTGATGTTACAACTTTTACCATGTAATAAGCAGTAACGTATTCCATATTTAATGAAGTAACACTATTGTTTAAGTTTTGTTTTCTCATCACTTCTTTACCTTGAAGATCATAAACTACAATCTCTTTTAGTTGCTCGTTAGCTTTATTGTTAATATAGATAGTATTGTTGTTTGTGTAAATATTAATACCATTACTATTTATAGTATTAGCTACAGCAAAATGGATCTTAAATCTATTTACATCATCACTTGCATCAGATATAAATGTATAAATTGATTGTTTGTTAAGATCATTAAAAGTATTCAATTTAGTATCTTCTAATAATATCTGAGTGCCCACAACAAAAGTATTAATACCACCTGCTTTTAAAACATAAGTTCCTGGTAATGCTTTAAAGCCCATTAGTATTACTTTATTAGCTTTGATTTGAGGAATAACATTTACAGATAAATCTTTATCATTTAGTTTTGAATATAATTGTGGCGCATTGTTATCTCCCATAATCTTTTCAACATCAAATTGAGTATCGAAGTTCTCAGTTGAATTATTATTGAAGTTTATAATAGCTTCATCTTGATAATTGTTACCTTCAACTTTTAATGATAATAATTCAGAGATATTAGCTTTATAAAAATTGTTTCCATGCATTTTCACTGAAGCAGGAATACTCATACTAGCTCCTGAACCATTAGCTTTAACCATGAAAGATTGATAAGCAGGAATAACTCCACCTAAACTTCCAACAGTTCCATTCCAGAATCTATAATTACCAATAGCAGGATCCCATAAATAAATACTTGCTGCCATATTGTTAATTGTCCATGTAGTTGTAAAGTTTGTTGCATTTAAAGCTGCTGAATAAGGATTTCCAACTAAATTCCATCCACCTTGTGAAGCAGTTTGAGTATAACTTATAGGTAAGCTTCCATTGTTACTGTTAAGGTTATTCCCTTTTAATTTAATAGTAACAGGTGTGGTTGTCCAAACTTCATAACCTTTACCGGGAGACATTATTTCTTGATTACCTATCGTAATATCAATCCAAGGAATACCTGTTCCGTTCCAGCCTTCATTATACTTTTGTAGATAAATAGTTGCACCGGCATTATCAGGATTCTGTCCTGAGAAAGCATATGCATTAGCAGTTAAAACAGGAGAAGCAATAAAGTGCCATTTATTATTTGTCAAGGTTCTATCAATTTCAACCATTCCACCTATTATTAAATAATTTGAATTATCTATTAAAGTAGAACCTGAAGCTAAAGTGATATCATGACATACACCTGAAGCATTTAATGTAGGCATATTAACTGCATTCGCAAGTATAGTTACATTATAGTTTGACATTGGAATACCATTTGACCAGTTACCTGAATTATTCCAGTCATTATTAACAGAACCATTCCAGGTTGTAGATATATAAGATGTAACATTCATAGTAATAAGATTAGAAACAGCACCTGAGTTACAAGCTATCTGATCAATTACAGCTTTTATAACATCACCGTTTGAAGGAATATAAGTATATGAAATTCCTGTTGATCCTGTATAAATATTATTAACATACCATTTAATATCAGTTGATAAAACATTACCAGTAGTTGAAGTTGTAAATGTTACTGATGTACCTGCATTTACATTTGTTCCTTGTGAAGAAGCAATTGAAACAGTTTCATTATTAACTGGAAGTGGTGCCATTGAACCGCTTGCTGATGCACTTATACATCCATTTAAAGATTGTGTTACTGAATAAGTATTGCCATTGTTAACAGTGATAGAAGCTGTAGTATCTGAAGTACTCCATAATAAACTGCCCGTATAATTAGTAGCTGTTAATGTAGTATGACCACAAGCGGCAACTGCTGTTACTGTTGGTGCAGATAAAGTATTTACAACAACATTTTGGTTTGCATTTGCAATACATCCAGAAGTAATATTAGTTACAGTAACTGAATAATTACTAGCTGTTGTTACTTTTATAGATGATGTTGTAGCTCCATTCGACCATAAGTAAGTATTATTTTCATTACCTGCTGTAGCTGTTAATGTAACTGAATCTCCAGTACAAAATGTAGTACTTCCATTTGCAGATATTGAAGCAACAAATCCTGTACATATATTAAGATCTAAACCTGTTAAAATATCAGATCTAAATTTTCTAAGGCTTGAAGTTAGATCTTTTGCTGCATTGCCATCATTATATAATTCTACATCTCCACCATCAGTTATAACCTGAAGTTGAGTTAATGATAATTGTGAACCATTATATATTGGTAAAATACCTTCCATTTTAATTACATTACCAGCACTTGGTACTAATATTGGAGCATCTGTTGGATAACCAGTCCATTTATAAAGATCACAAGGTAAAGTGCTGTCTCCAACATCACCGGCTATTATAATATAAGTACCATTTGAAAGTCTTTCAATATCACGAATACCCCTATGATTTAAATCCAATTCAATTGGAGAACCATAAGTTGGATTACCAACAGGATTACCAGCATTAAACCAAGTTTCAAAATTTAATATTGGTGCAATAAGAGCTTTATTACGATTAGTAACAGGAACTAAAGGAGCTCTCAAACCAAGATAGAAAGTTGTATTATCCGGACCAAATACCATTCCTTCCAAAGAGAAACCTGCTTTAGTTTTTGAATCAAGACCTGGTTGTGATGAAGCAGTAAAGTTATAACCATTAGCATCTCCCCAAGCAAGTAGCGAAGATCTTAAATTAACATAACCTGCAAAAGTAATTACTGTAGATGCACCTGTACCTGTAATAGTAGTAGCAAATAATCTATCACGATTTGGTTTGTTTGGGAATGGAGAAGCACCATTACTCATTGAACCTGACCAATACATTTTATTTGGATTTGTAGTACTTCTTGTTGCAGCTTCAATATCTGCTTCTGGATGTGCAGGATCAGGTAAAGCTAAATAAGGAGAAAAGTTAAAAGAAACAGCCGGTAAACCGGAAGCATGACGCGAATAAACATTTAACACATTATATTCGTCATCACCACTTATATAATAATTACTATCGATAGCAACTCCATCAGAAGCATCTGACATTCCTGTATGCCAGAAAGTATTTGCCGCAATAATATCCGGTAAACGAGATGATGCTGCATAAGCAATTACATAAGATGTTGTGGTAGTTCCATCGTTAACACTTACAGTAATATTAGAATATCCTACTCCGGTAGGAATTATTTTTACATTTCTAATCGCTCCGGTTCCTGATAAAACAACATTAGCATTAGTAACAACAGCTTGATTACTACTAACAGCAGTTACAGTTAATAAATTTGCTGCTGTTTCAGCATCATTAACAAGAAAATCAATTCCTAAAATATTTGCAGGATCAGTTAAATCAGCAATAACACCTGATAACACATAAGGACTAGCAGGAGAAACAGCCACTCCCCCATCTATATAATCAGAAGTTGTAGCAACATTCATTGAAATAGTTGGTGCTGCATTAGCATCATCTAATATAGTGATGTTTTGAGTAGTCATAGTTCCAAGTTGAATGCCTGTTGAAGGATTACTTAACGTTAAGATTGCAGTTTTAGAACCTCCTGCAATTAAAGCATTAGCAACTGTAAAAGTAACACTTCCTGAAGCAGAACCAGCAGGTATAGTGATAGTATTATTAGTAAATGTATAATCTTGTGATGTAATTCCTAAACCAGATACATTTAAAGATACAGTTTGTGATGTTGAAACTGGTGAAGATGTCATTGCTGTAACAGTAATTGCTGTGCTTGCAGACTCAGAACCAACGTTAGTACTAATGTATAGATTTACTATTGGAGTACCTGAATCAACAGGTGCAAATGAAATACCTTTATTAAATACTCCTGTAATTGCAGCAACTAATGTTGTAGCAGTAGAACCTGAACCTGTATCTGTAATTTTTATAACTCTATTACCAGCTGATTCGTAGGTAGTAGCATATATTACAGGATTTGAACTAGAATAATCAACAACTAAACCATATGCTCCAATATTTGTAGCACCTGTACCTAATGTATATGCTAAACTCCAAGTTGAACCACTTTTAGTCCATTTCTGAATACCCCCTACTGCAGTGTTTAAATTAATTGCTATATAACAAACATTCATTGCAGGATTAAAAGAAAAATCCTGAGGGATTGCAGTTCCTGTATTTATAATCTGAGAAATCGTTACAGTACCACTTGTAGGTAATCCTGTTCCCAATTGAAAGATACCAAGTTGAGTTGCTGAATTAACTGGTCCTGCTTTTTGTGAAGAGTAATAAATATTTCCATTTAAAATACGAAGACCATAAGCTTTTGGTGGAACTGTACCAGTAGCAAGTCCAAGTTTAGTTCCCGGACCATAAAAATCAATCCCATCAACACTTGCTGCTGAAGCACCTCCTGCCCAGTAATGAGTTCCGTCAGATATTGCACCTCTAATATCGTTAGCATTAAAAAATGTTTTACTTGTGTCAATCTGTGCGTAAGCACCTGATTGAGTAACTAAACCAACAACACGTGGAACTGCCGAAGATGCAGTTGCAGTTATATCACTAAATGTTGCAGAGGTACCATATCCTCCCAACATTAAATACCTGCCATCAGATGAAGTTGTAAGAAAACCTTCGGAACCACCATAAATTCCTGCTGACTGAAAAGGATAATTATTAGTAGTACTTGAAGGTAGTATTACTGTAATTCCTGATGCACCTATTGGAGTAATTTCTTTTAAAGTAACAGGTGATGAAGCTTTAGTTGCAGTATTTACTGTTTGTAAAACAACTAAATTCCCTTGAGTAAATGATTGTTGTCCATTACTCAGCCTAACAAATAAAAGCAAAGAAAAAATAGAAGCTATTATTCTAAGCCCAATTAAACGCATATTGTTTTTAATCATATTAATTATAATT
>CAIWDQ010000365.1 GCA_903911455.1 uncultured bacterium | reverse complement strand
ATGGATTAATAATTGATTTTATCAGCTGAGTATTTTTTGCTATTTCCATTAAATTCGCAAATGGGAAATAAAAATATATGAAATTTGTAGTAGGTGATAAACCTAACATACCAAATAATATAGCAATAAAACTTTCAATAAGAGGATAGAATAAAATAACTAATAAAGATATTATTGTATTTCTTACAAGAACTACAATAATACAACTAAATATTATTACATAAAATAACAATAAAGGGAAGATAAAAATATTTTGAAGTAATACATTGTCAATATGAATAGTAATATGATTATGATATTCAAAAATAACAAAAGACACTATAATAGTAATCAAATATAAAATAAAACCTACAATAAATAACCAACTTGTTTTTAATATAATCCAACTATTTTTTTTATTCCCTTCTAAATAAAACCGTCCTATTCCACTTGTTTTAAAATCAATTGAAAAATGTATTACTGAGAGAAAAAAATAATTATATAAGAAATCATGATTAAACGAAGATAAGAAAGCAAAATAATTCGAATATTTATTTGTTTCTATTAGATAACTAATATTTCCTGAAATACCTAATATTAAATATAAAAAAGCAATTACATGATAAATACTTTTTGATTTTATTAATTCAATTTTTATTGTGTTATTGATTTTCATTCTTTTGATAATAAAGGTTTTCAATATTGTTAAATTTACTTATTACTTCAACTTTTGAACCACAAAAAACAACTTTCCCATGATCTAATAATAAAAATTTATTGGCAATTTTTTCCATAAATGAAAAATCATGTCCTGCAATTATAATAATTTTATTCATTTTATTAATGCTAATAACATTATCTTGGAATAAATCTTTAGACTCCTGATCAAATCCATTAATTGGTTCATCAAAAACATAAACATCTGTATTTTGCAACATCACCATTGATAATGATAATCTTTGTTTCATCCCGGTTGAAAATTTCTTAACTTTTTTACCCCCTAATTTACTTAATCCATATTTATCTAACCAATGTTCAATATTAATCATTGGCATATTCCTTTCTAATAATGATAATTTAATATTATCGCTTGCAGATAAATAATCTAGAAATAATGGTTTTGAAAGAATTGCACTAAATGATGGACTAAAGTTATAATCAATTTTTCCTGATGTTAAATTAATCAGATTTAAAATACAACCAAGTAATGTACTTTTACCAGATCCATTTGATCCTATTATTGCCAGAATATCGTTTTCATTAATTGTTAATGAAACATTTTCTAATGCTTGAGTATGTTTGTATTTTTTGCTAATATTACTAATTGTAATTTCGTGCATATTGTAAATTTTAATATTTAATCTAATACGAAGTTCAAAATTAAACTTCGTATTAGATTATATATATTAGTATTAAGTAATTTCTTTACACATTATTAAATGCATATATATTGCATGGCAAAACAATATCTGTCATAAAATATACAGGAAAACGTGAAATATCTATTGCATGACCCCAAGACATAGGTTGATCCCAAAATGCTTTAACTTTATCTCGACAGCAATCGTCAAGTAGTTGATCAAATTTTCTACATTGTGCAGCTGTCCATATTTTTGGAAGTTTCTTATCATAGAATGAATCAAGAGTTACCCCCGGCCCTACAGGTGTTCCATAAGTATTTTTAGTAATAGTTAATAGATATAGTAATCGTGCTTTTTGGCTCTCATCTAGATCACCGGTTTCAATGATAAAATTCTCTGTTAAATTTGTTTGATCAACATAATTATAAAGATAAATTAGAATAGAGTCACAATTACCATTATTCAAAACATCTAGCAATTGAAGATTATACTTAAGAATATCAGTTTCTTGAGTAGTAATTGTGCTACAGTCAGGAACAGTAAAATTATTAGTATTTATTTTACTACTATAAATATCAGAATAATTAGTAGCACTATCATTGCAATTTGCATTTGTGAAAATAATGGAATTATGTACTATAATACCGACATTATCATATGGATTATTTCCATTTGATAATATATCATATAAAGAATTTTTTTTTGAATTTATATTCTTATGTTCCTTTATATATTTTTGTAATTTTGGTATAATACTGGATGTATTAGATATAGTATTCCCTTGGGGATTATCTTTTTTACAAGAATAAAAGATTATTCCTCCTAAAATTAATAGACTTGTTATTATTATTGTTATTTTTTTCATTATTTGAAAATATAAATTTATAAATTTTTTAATTATTTTAATTCCTCAACGATTACACACAGCTTATTAACGAGGATGTGCGGCATATTAAATAAAATAAATTTATTTATTATGCAAAATTACATTATTTTTGCCATAAATCTCCTTTCTTTTTTAATTTATATTAGTTGTCTGCAAATAATTGATTTAATGTATTAATTAAAGGAGATTTTCTCTTCATAATTAAATATTCGGCGGCAAATATAATACAAAAAAATGCACTTCCGACATTATTAAAATTGGCAATTATGAGATAATGGCGAGATTTTAATAAAAAAACTTTAGTGCATTTGTATTATACAACTTATGAAATTATTTTTAATATTAAAATGGCGAAATAATGATCAAACGATAGCGAAATATTATTACCTATATTTCAAAAAATAACCTTAGTTGAATACAAGCCATCTTACAGCAAACAATCTTATTTATCAAATTTATTAATTAACTAATAAGGTTGCTGTTGTGTGTGGGTTCTCATTGCAACTAAGGTTTAAGAAAGGTTGAAATTAGCTTTATTGTCTTGTCTTTCTCCTTCTAAATGAAGGCTGGGTTAGGATTTGTACACGAAGACCAAAATCATGTGTACGATGAGCATAATCATGTGCATGAAGACCAAAAGTGCGTGCACAGTGACCATAATCGGATGCACAGAGACCAAAAGTGCGTGCACGATGACCATAATTGGATGCACGATGACCATATTCGTGTGCATGATGACCATAAATGCGTGCACGATGACCATAATCGTGTACACAGAGACCATAATCGTGTGCACGATGACCATAATCGTGTGCACGATGACCATAATCGTGTGCAGAGCAACCAAAAAATTGCAAACCGAATAATTAAGTAAATATTGAATCAGATTATAATACAGCAGTTTATACTAAAATAAATAGTGCCTAATAGCCTAAACACCTAAAAAGCGAAACGCCTTTATTATTAATTATTAATTCTTAATTGCCTTAACAACTCAAGGCACTTTAGGCATTTTAAGTACTTCTTATCGGGTAATTATTCTCTTCAGCATCCCGGAAATTGCCTTTTTAACATCCAACAATCGTTTCTGCTTCTCCATTCCTAAAATCAAATCCTCATCGTTATCATAATCCTTAATAAGCTTTGCATTCTCCGTAAGCATTTCTTCCACCTTCTTTAATTTAAATGAAAGCAACGAATTCTTTACAGAGATCTCAAGTATTTTCTCCCTTTCTTCCGAAGGCACACTTATACGATGCAAGGTTTGCCAGTTATCACTTAAGTGATGAGGAAATGTAAGCAAATCAATAGCTGCATTTCTTATTTCAGAATTCTCATGATGCGAAAAGAATTGTTGATCGGGAATAGTTTCATTATTCATGGCAATGATATACTCATCAAAAATAAGCTGATAGGTTGCGTTTTTAAACTTCATCTCATCAGCAGCAATATCATTAACAATATATGAAGCAACACTTACTTTCGTAATAACTTCTTCGTTATCTTCATTCATATAATGATGATCCAGTTCATGAGCACCGAAGTTCAAGAGCAATCTTATAATATCTCTTTCCTGATATGTTGCATCATCTAGATCTATTTCATCAGTTTGTTTTTCGGCAATTGGCTCAGCTTCATCATGAGCATATGCCATTTCCTCGGCTTGAGCTTCCTTCGAGAACTTCTTCCTTATAAGTTTATTCAACTCATTAAGCAATGTATTCTCGGCAACATCCATCAAAGCACTACATTCCTTTATATATACCGAACGCTGAATAATCTCTGGTATCAATGAAATTGTCTGAACTATTTCTTTAATAAGAAGAGATTTCTTTATAGGATCATGGGCAGCTTCTTCTAGCAGAAGATTAGTTTTAAACAGAATAAAGTTGTTAGCATTTTTAGTAATGTATTCAATTACATCAGCCGCACGATTTTTTCTGGTGTATGAATCAGGATCTTCTCCATCAGGGAAAAGAACTATTTTTACATTCATACCTTGTTCTAATATCATATCAATTCCACGGAAAGAAGCCTTTATACCGGCAGCATCACCATCATAAAGTATTGTAATATTCTTAGTATAGCGACTTATCAATCTTATTTGTTCAGTAGTTAAAGATGTACCTGAGGAGGCTACTACGTTCTCAATGCCTGCCTGATGCATGGTGATAACATCTGTATATCCTTCTACAAGGTAACAATTATCTGTTGCAATAATAGAATTCTTAGCATAATAAATCCCGTAAAGGACTTTACTCTTATTATATATATCAGTCTCAGGAGAATTTATATACTTAGCTTTTGATTTATCTGAAGTAAGTATTCTCCCCCCAAAGCCTATTACTTTCCCCGAAAGGTTATGAATAGGGAACATAACTCTTCCTCTAAAACGATCAAACTGGCGGCCTTCTTTATCAATAGTAAAACCTGCTGCAACTAACTGGGCAGTTTTATATCCATTCTTTAATGCATGCTGTGTAAAATCATCCCATTTATCAACACAATATCCTAATTGAAACAACTCTATACTTGTATCGTTAAACTCTCTTTCTTTAAAATAAGATAAACCAACAGCCTTGCCTTCATCATTATTATGTAAGTTCTCAGTAAAGTATTTCTGAGCAAAAGCACATATATTAAAGAGTGTTTCACGTTCATCTAAGGCAGCTATTTGTTCAGCAGATTGAATTTCCTCTTCAATTTCTATATTATATTTCTGAGCAAGGAACTTTAAAGCTTCGGGATAAGAATAATGCTCATGATCCATAATAAAGTTTACAGAGTTTCCTCCTTTGCCACAGCCAAAACATTTGTAAATCCCTTTGGCAGGAGAAACAGTAAAAGAAGGTGTCTTTTCGTTATGGAAAGGGCATAATCCAATAAGATTGGTTCCTCTTTTCCTTAACGAAACATATTCGCCAACCACCTCATCAATGCGTGCAGTTTCTATTATAGTCTGTATAGTTTGTTGATTTATCAATTGTT
>CAIWDQ010000364.1 GCA_903911455.1 uncultured bacterium | reverse complement strand
TTTTTAATTGTTCTAACACATTTAATTTCATAGTTCTACGACTATTATTACAGGCGACAATGCAAAAGATATTATTTGGTTTGCTCTAAGTTTAGAGTAATGAATCGTATCTTTTACTGTTAAGTTCTCCAAATGCCGTAATAATATATATAATGAAAAGAGATAAGTATCTGCAGATATTCAATTATCTTAGAGAATTCTCAAAAATCAGGAGCAATCCTGTCCGCGATATTCAAAATTCAACTCAATATCCCGAAATACTTTGGTTTGCTGATTTTCCGGACAACGAGGAATTTCAGTGTATCACTAATAAGAATTTTATTAACGATGCTGACTATTGGATAAAAATATCAAAACCTCAAGAACCAATAGCACCTGTTTACCCAACACTTAACTTTAGTGATAATCTTAATAAGTGGATAGTTAAAGAAAGTCTGCTTAATGAAACTGGCACTCCTTTATTATATGAATCAATAGTAGTATTAAATGAAAATTATATAGCTCCTGTAGAATATGAATTTGATTTTAATGAAAATATAATTGAAAAGGAGATTGTTGTAGATGAAGAGTTTGAAGATAATTTAGAGAAAAACCAAAAAGCTGAAAATGTAATTGAAGAAAATCAAACAATCGGAGTAGAAAATGAAATTATTATCAATGAAGAAAAAGAAGAGAATATTACTGATAAAGAAGTAACAGAAGAACAATCAACTGAAAGTGAATTGGAACTTGACTTTGATTCCGAGATCGAAAATCTAGAAGAAAATGACGAAGAAATAGAGAAAACAAATACTTGGGATATAGAAATTACCGTTTTTTTAACAGATTTCCCAGAAGTTAATAAAGAATTCGAAGATTATGTTGCTAAAAGATGGAACAATGAATTTGGTAAATATAAAACAGATTTAAAGAAATACAAAGAGCAACATAGCAAATACAGTAGTCTATACAACACTTACAAGCAATTGTTCTCAATGCATACTAAAGCAAAGCAATTTGGTGAAGAGTTTGAACTGGTAATGGGTATTGGATTATTGCATTTTAAAGAGACTGCACATTCTCCAATTATTTGTCGACACCTTTTAACTTCAAATGCTGAAATTGTGTTTGAAGTACTTGAAAACTCTTCAAGTTTAATTGTTAACCCAAGTTTGGATAACGAAATTCAGATTGAAACAGATGCTATTATGGATTTATTTGATCAATTTGATTCAACTAATTTAATTGAGATAGAAAAATTAGCTAAAGAATTCTTAACCGAAAACGACCTCGCAGATGGATTGTTTGATATACAGCTAAAGGAAGTCTTACAAGAGATGGCAGCAAGGTTGCGCCCCGATAGTTTCTTTCATGATGAAATAGAAGTTTCTAAAAAAGTTCCTTCAAAACCGGTTATTTCCTTCTCACCTGCCCTTATCTTAAGAAAGCGAAATACCAGAAGCTTTACGGCACTTTATGAAAAGATAATTGAAGATTTAACTTTAGAACAAGATAATATTGACATACCTACTATTAACGATTTAATAGAATTAGAGTATAATCCAAGAGAATTCAATAATGCAATTATAGATTATACTATAAAGTCTGAAGTTGATAATACAGTTTATTTTCCCAAGAAATATAATGACGAGCAAATAGAAATAATACAGAAAGCCAGATTAAATAGTAAAGTTCTAGTTCAAGGCCCTCCAGGAACAGGTAAATCGCATACTATTGCAAATTTAATTTGTCATTTACTTGCAAATGGAAATAAAGTTTTGGTAACTGCATATACAAAACGCGCTTTAGAAGTTCTTAAAGATAAACTTCCTGAAGAATTTCGTAACCTTACTGTAAATTTATTAAGTAGTGACAGTTCTTCTATTCATGATTTGCAGTTAAGCGTAAACTCAATTATTGAAGAACTTACCAAAGGGAATCTAAATGAGTACAAATATAATATAGCAAAATATTCTTTAGACCTTAAGAATTTAATAGATGAGAAAAAGACTACAAAAGAAGAGTTGCTTAAAATGAAAGAATATTCAATGGGAGAACATCCATTGAATGAATTTTATAAAGGAACTTTTACTGAAATTGCAGAACAATTAGAAAAGGATGCAAAAGATTTTCATTGGTTTAAAGACGAAATAAAAGATCTGGCTGACTTAATATTGATCCCGGATATCATAGAATTTATTAAACTTAGAGAAAACTATCTAATTTATGAAGCTGATAAAATAAGACATAAACTACCACAAAAGGAATTTATCGTTTCACCAGATGAGCTAATTGATTATAAATATTATATTGATAATTTAGATTTGGTTAACGAATACCAATCGCTAAATATCAATTTGAACAGAGTAAACATTCCTTCATTAAAGGCTCGTTTAAAAGATTTTAAGAAAATTCTTGAGGAGATCGAAAGTTTACAATTACCTTTTAAATCAAAATTATTTGAAGATTACTTAAGATACAATTCTTTTATCTGGACACAAAGAATTCAACAGAGTAGTGAGCTATTAGAAAGCATAAATGAGGAAGAGATTAAAAATTACGATAGAAATATTGAAATAAAATATCCTGCTGACAAAAGCATTATTCAACTTAAAACTGAGGCCGTAGCTTTATTGGAATATTTAAAAGAAGGAAACCCATTATCAGGACCTGCATTTTTGTTAAAAAAAGCGTTTTTACCTGAACTTATTAAAAAGAAAATTTCATTTATTGATACTGTTAAAGTTAATGGAGTAAATTGCGATACTGTCGAAGAATTCCAGATGGTGATAAACGATTTGCAATTCCAACAAACCTTTGCTGAATTATTTAAGATGTGGGATATTACACATGTCTTCAACAATTATAACGAAAGTTATGTATATGTAAAGCAAATGTATGAGTCAGCAGTTGGGCTTATGACTTTACTTGCTAATGCTAAAAATATTAAAGGTGAAATTGAGATCGTTTACTCAATTAAAATAGCTACATTTAATATTATTGAGACAAATAATCTTATTACTTCACTTGATTATAGCCTTAAGTTGGAAGGCAATAAGAAAATGGGAGATAATATTGCTAATTCAATTAAATATCTCACAACTACTCCTGATTTACATCCACTAACTAATAATTTAATTGAAGCTTTAGAAGATCTTGACCCAAGTAAATATCAACGTGTGATAAATGAATTAGATGAAATTGAAAACACGAGAACAGCTTTCAATCATTATATTACACAAGAAGAAAAACTTAAAACCCATTTCCCTTATTTAATTGAAGAAATATTAACTAATACTTTTGATTACTCTAAATTGAATCTTATTGAAAAAGCGATTTGTTTTAATCATACTAAGATTGAATTTAATTCATTAGTAAACGAAAGTAAAGAGAATCATCTAATACGCAGAATATTTGAACTTGAAATTGAAGAAGAGAATGTTATTGAACTACTGGCTTCACAGAAGTCATGGTTGCATGTTTTAGATAGTCTTACACAAAATAAAGCATTGCGAAAGCATCTGGAAGCCTGGGTGCAAGCTGTTAAAAAGATTGGTAAAAGTGGGATTGGTAAAAGAGCATTACGTTTCCGTAAGATTGCTCAACAGGAAATGGATAAGTGTAAGGATTCTGTTCCATGCTGGATTATGCCTTTATATAAGGTTGCAGAAACCATTCAACCTGTTAAAGGGATGTATGATTATGTAATTATTGATGAAGCAAGCCAGCTGGGACCAGATGCAATCTTTCTACTTTACATTTCTAAAAATATTATTATAGTTGGAGATGATAAACAGACTTCTCCTGAGTATGTTGGGGTAGATGCTAATATAATGCAGCCTCATATTAAGAGACATTTACAAGGAATTCCTTTTAACGAGTTCTTTGGTACAGAGTTTAGTTTTTTTGATCTTGGTAAACGTTTCTGTGATGGTATTACTGTATTACGTGAACACTTTAGATGTATGCCTGAGATTATTGAGTTCTCAAATAAATATTTCTATCAACCTGATGGTAAAGGATTATATCCTTTAAGGCAATATTCAGAAAACCGATTAGAACCTTTAAAGAATATATTTTGTGATGATGGTTTTGTTGAGAATAAAGGTCAGAATATTATTAATCCTGCTGAAGCAGATAGAATTGCATTTACAATAAGTGAGTTAATCAAGTCGGATTATTATAAAGACAAAACATTTGGAGTTATTAGTCTACAGGGTAATAGTCAGGGAGCATTGATCGAAAGTATTTTATTGAAGACTATTGGTGAGTTGGAGTATTATAATCGTAAGATTATCTGCGGCAACTCTGCAAGTTTTCAGGGTGATGAACGTGATATTATTTTCCTAAGTTTAATTACGGCACCTAATCATAAAAGATCAGCATTAACCAGAGCTGAGGATGAACGTAGATTTAATGTTGCAGTTAGTCGAGCTAAAGATCAGATATGGTTGTTTCATTCTATACATTTAAATGATTTAAAAAACACTAATGATCTTAGATACAAAGTTCTAGATCATTTTCTTAATTATAAGCCAAAGGCAATTCCATTGCAAAACTTAATTGAAAAGACTTATACAAAATTACCCTTACATTTCCATAGTAATTTTCAGGTTGATGTATTTAACGATGTTATAGCAAAGGGCTACAATGTAGTGCCTGCATATGAAGTTGCAAGAGGGAAGTACATAATTGACTTGGTTGCTGTACTAGATAATGGCGTAAAAATAGCTATTGAATGCGATGGTGATAAATGGCAGGGAGCTGATTACTTTAATAAAAATCTTAACAAACAGAAAGTATTAGAGAGATGTGGTTGGCAATTCTACCGTTTGAGAGGTGTAGATTATTACAATAATCGTGTGAGATCTCTTGAGTCTTTATGGGAGATAATTGAAGCAAGCAATACCGAAGCTGTTAATTATGATATCTTATATGAATCTATTGATTACACAGAAAGACGTAGGTTAAATGATTTAGCTAAAAACAATGAAGAAATAATTACTCAAACTCCTGAAGAAATTGATCAACAAAAGAAACAGGAAGAATATTATTATAAGAACTTTATAATGCTGGATTAAAATTGTTTATTTGGTGATTTGGCGATTTGGTGATTTAATTATTTAAGAAGAAAATATTACCGCTTTGCAGTTCTTTTACTGTTTAGCGGTTTTTTTTTGGTGTTTATCCTTCTCTGCGTATTTAAAACTCCTCTTCCACCTTGGATCCGCTCGGTGACCGATGACATTAGGGTCACCGAAGTCGAGGTGTGTTTGTTTTCCAAAGATGCGTATTGTTTTTATTGATCTTTTTAATCTGTTAAATATATATTCTTACCACTAATTAAATTTATTAAAAGACATTTTTATAAATATCACAACAAAAACTTTAAAATATATCTATCAATTTTTTTAATTAATTCCTATAAAAGTGTAAATGCTCAATGTGTTTTTAATTTATACATAAAAAAAGTTTGGAAGTGTAAATTTATTTTAATTTTTACGTAAAAAGTTTGTTTTTTAAACACTTTTTTGGCACTTTTTGCAAATTAAGCGATTTAAGACAAATTGTAAAAAAATACTTGACTAAATAAACGTTTTATGTAAAATTTATTTTCAACACAGGGCTTTAAAAACGTTTTAC
>CAIWDQ010000363.1 GCA_903911455.1 uncultured bacterium | reverse complement strand
ATTAGAGGGTGCAAAAGTACGAAACAAATTATGAATTATGAATTATTAATTATGAATGCAAGACAAAAAAGATATTAATTAATAAAAATAACAATAGAAAAAGAGAGATTAACTTATAGAATAACAAGTTTTAGAATGTTAATTACAAACATCTTAATCAATTCATAATTCATAATTCATAACTCATAATTATTTTCACTACCTTTGCAGAAAAATAATTCTTATGGTTGAAACTGGTAAATATACTGAATTGGAGATAGAGAAAATCATTGCACAAGGTGCTTATTTGCTGGCAGGCGAAGATATGACTCCAATACTATTGCCTACAAAATACATCCCCGAAGGAGCAGATGTTGGCGATAAGATCAAGGTTTTTATTTATCGTGATTCAGATGATAGAATCATTGCAACTACTCAGGAACCTTATGCTATTGTTGGTGAGTTTGCTTATCTAAAAGTAAAAACTTTAAGTAAGTTTGGTGCTTTCCTTGACTGGGGTTTGGTTAAAGACTTAATGGTACCATTCAGTGAGCAAGTTGAACGTATGGAAACCGGCAAGAGTTATGTTGTTAGATTATATCTTGATGAAAAAACCGACCGTATTGTTGCAACTACATACTTAAATAGATTTCTTCGCGATAATGATCCACAATTGAATGCCGGTGATGAAGTTAATGTGCTGGTTTGTGATGAAGTAATGCAGGGTTTTAGAGTTATTGTTGAGAATAAATACTGGGGAATGATTTTTAAAAACCAAATATTTACTGACATTGAAACAGGACAGAAGTTAAAAGCTTATGTTAAGAATGTAAGAGATGATGGTAAGATAGATATTACTTTGCAACAGCTCGGATATAAAGAGATACTCTCAGCAGAAGAGAAGATATTAAAGCTTTTAACAGACAACGGAGGTCATTCTGACTTATGTGATAAGAGTTTGCCTGATGAAATCTATTCAGAACTACAGATGAGTAAGAAAGTATTTAAGAAAGCCTTAGGATTTCTATTTAGATATAATAAGATTGAGATACTTAAAGATGGAATTAAACTAACTAAGTTAGCTCTTTTGGAAGCAAAAGAAGAGATTGATGAAGATATAGATTAATCTTTAGAATTTAATTTGTATTTTTGTAGAATATAGTATGAGCATTATCTAAATTAAATTGTAATACGATAAGAATGAATCTTAACACCAAGAAATATTATCAAGAGTATCATAAACAAATAGGGTTTGAAATAAATCTGTTGATTGATGCTTTTGGTTTTGATAAGATCAATGGTAATCTTGGTTATAATGTTCAGGCATCAGCAGTTTATTCTTCAAATATTGAAGGGAATACTATTGATCTTAATTCTTATATGAATTATAAGTTGTCGCAAGAACTTAAGAAACCCCAGAAAGAAATTCAAGAGATAGAGAACTTAATTACAGCATATGAGTATGCTCAAAATAAACCACTTACTGAGACAAATTTTCTGTATTGTCATAAGATATTATCAAAGACTTTAGTTAGTGCAGCCAACAGAGGTAAATATAGAAAAGAAAAAGTAGGAGTATTTGGTCAGGATGGTTTGGTTTATCTATCAATTGAACCGGAATTTGTTGTAGAAAGAATGAAGGAGTTTTTTATTGAGATAAAAGAACTACTTGATAATACAAATTTGCAGATAGAAGAAGTCTTTTATTATGCCTCTTTAATACATTTGATGTTTGCACATATACATCCATTCAGAGATGGAAACGGCAGAGCTGCAAGACTGCTGGAGAAATGGTTTATAACTGAAAAACTTAGTCAACTGTTTTGGAATCTTCCTTCAGAAAAGTATTATAAAGAGAAACAAGCTGAATATTATAATAACATTAACCTTGGAGTTAACTATTATGAGCTTAATTATGATAACTGTATTCCATTTCTGTTGATGCTTCCTCAATGCTTAAGGAAATAACAATCAGAAACTAACTGCTTTTTAATCCTTTTTTAATAAACTTTAAACTTTAAGTACTCCAAACTCTAGGCACTCTAAGTACTTTTTAGTACCTTTGCACCCGATTTAAAGAAAGCAACTGAATGGACTCACAAGAGACTGACAATCTGGAAATATACGGCGCAAGATCACATAATCTAAAGAATATAGATGTTACTATTCCACGCAACAAGCTGGTTGTTATTACCGGTTTAAGTGGAAGTGGTAAGTCGTCTCTTGCTTTTGACACTATCTATGCCGAAGGTCAGCGGAGGTATATGGAGACTTTTTCTGCTTATGCCCGTCAGTTTATTGGCAATCTCGAACGCCCGGATGTGGATGAGATTACTGGTTTAAGTCCTGTTATTTCTATTGAACAAAAGACTACCGGAAAGAATCCCCGCTCTACAGTTGGAACTATCACTGAGATATATGATTTCCTTCGTTTACTTTATGCAAGAGTTGCTGATGCTTACTCTTATGTTACCGGAGAGAAGATGGTGAAGTATTCCGAAACACAAATCGTGGAACTTATTTACGAAAAGTATAATGATAAAGGAATCGTAATCCTTGCACCTTTGGTTAAAGGACGTAAAGGACATTACCGTGAGTTGTTTGAGCAGGTTCGTAAGCAAGGTTTTCTTAAGGTAAGAATTGATGGAGAACTGCAGGAAATTGTTTTCGGAATGCAGGTTGACAGGTATAAAATACACGACATAGAGATTGTAATTGATAAGATTAAGATAAACGAAGACGCTATTCAAAGGGTTTCACAGGCAGTTCAGATTGCACTGCGTCACGGGAAAGGGATGCTGATGGTTTTGGATAATGCTTCCAATGAAGTCCGCCACTTTAGTCGTTTGTTGATGTGCCCTACTTCGGGTATTTCTTATAATGAACCAGAGCCAAATGCTTTTTCATTTAACTCTCCTTATGGAGCTTGTCAGCATTGTAATGGTTTGGGTGAGATATCTGAAATGGATATTGAAAAGATTATTCCTAACAATAAACTTTCAATCAAACAAGGTGGGATTACTCCAATTGGTCCTTATAAAAACTCATGGATATTTAAACAATTGGAAGCTATTGCCGAGAAGCATAGCTTTAGTTTAGATGCTCCTATAGAAGATATCCCTCAAGATGCTTTGAATGTTATTCTTTATGGTTCCGAAGAGGTGATACGTGTTAGGTGCGAAAGCTTTGGCGTTATCTCTACTTATTCATTAAACTTTGAAGGTATCATTAACTTTATTTCTAACCAAAGTACAGATGGTTCTCCGAAAGGAGTGCAGAAGTGGGCTAGTGGTTTTATGAATAAGATAGCATGTCCCGAATGTAATGGAAGCCGTCTGAAAAAGGAATCTCTTTATTTTAAGATTGGTGAAAAGAATATCTCTGAGCTTGCCAATATGGATATGCTTGAGCTATTAGAATGGTTTGATAATGTTAACGATGTTATTGATGAAAGAAAACAAACCATAGCTTTTGAAATCATTAGAGAGATTAAGACAAGGATTCATTTCTTGCTGGATGTGGGTATTGATTATTTAACGCTCAATCGTCCTTCAAAGAGCTTATCTGGTGGGGAGTCGCAACGTATTCGTTTGGCTACGCAGATTGGTTCTAAGTTGGTGGGCGTGCTTTATATATTAGATGAGCCGAGTATTGGTTTGCATCAGCGCGATAATGTAAGGCTGATTAAGGCTTTGAAAGAATTGCGTGATGTTGGTAATTCTGTTATTGTGGTGGAGCATGATAAGGATATGATTCTTTCGGCCGACCATGTAATTGATATAGGTCCAGGTGCCGGGATACATGGTGGTAAGATTGTTGCACAGGGATCTCCTTGCGATATGCAAACTTGCAAGACTATGACTTGTGATTATCTTCGTGGAGAGAAAAGCATTAAGGTTCCTAAGGAAAGAAGGAAAGGGAATGGCGATTTTATTTCTCTAACAGGAGCAACGGGTAACAACTTAAAGAATGTTGATTTGAAGTTGCCTCTGGGGATGTTTATATGTGTAACGGGTGTTTCGGGGAGTGGTAAATCTAGTTTGATTAACGAGACATTGCATCCTATTTTAAGTAAACATTTCTATCGTTCGGATAAGAATCCGCTTCCTTATAAAAAGATTGAAGGTTTAAAACTTATTGATAAAGTTATTGAAATAGATCAGTCGCCGATTGGAAGGACACCGAGGTCTAATCCTGCTACTTATACAAGTGTGTTTGATGATATCAGGAAGTTGTTTGCTTCTTTGCCCGATTCAAAGATTAGGGGTTATCAGCCTGGCAGGTTTAGTTTTAATGTTAAGGGTGGAAGATGCGAAACATGTAGCGGTGCAGGTTTGCGAACTATTGAAATGAATTTCCTGCCCGATGTTTATGTGCCTTGCGAAACCTGTAATGGCAAGCGTTATAATAGAGAAACTTTAGAGATTCGTTTTAAAGGGAAGTCTATTAATGATGTTTTAAATATGGATATTGTAACTGCTGTTGAGTTCTTTGAGAATATTCCTTCTATCCTGCAAAAGATAAAGACGCTTAAAGATGTTGGCTTGGGATATATTACTTTGGGGCAACAATCTACTACGCTTTCGGGAGGGGAGGCACAGCGTGTGAAACTTGCCACTGAATTATCTAAAAAGGATACCGGCAATACCATATATATATTGGATGAACCTACTACAGGTTTGCATTTTGAAGACATAAGAGTGTTGTTGGATGTGTTGAATAAGCTGGTTGCTAAAGGAAATACTGTTTTAGTGATTGAGCACAACATGGATGTTATTAAAGTTGCCGACCATATAATAGATATAGGCCCCGAAGGCGGACATAAAGGTGGAAAGATTATTGCCGAAGGTACTCCCGAAGCTATCTGTAAAAAAGGAATAGGCTATACTGCCGAGTTCTTGAAGGGGGAGATATAGGTTTTATTTCTTTAAATTAATTAAGACTATTTTATATATGATATCATGAGAGCTGTCAATGCAAAAGCTATTGCAAATACAGTTACAATTTTTAAAGATAAGTTATACTTTTTATATAACTCAACATATTCAGTTTTTTTAGTAAGATCTTCTTCTTCTTTTATTATATTTTTAAATATTCTTCTATATTTAAAATTCCAAAAAGGAATGTTACCTTTTGATTTTATAATTCGTCGCAACTTGTAACGATAATATGACAAAAATGAATTTAGGATACTCCAAATTACAATAAAAATAATATAAATCATAATGAACTAACTTTTTGTTTTCTTTTCTTTGTTTTCCCTTTTTATTTAACTCTCCGCAAACTTACGATATTTTATCATACCAAAAGAAATTTATTTATAGATTGTCCCTTCGACAAGCTCAGGGACTCTGTTTGTCGGACACTGAGCCTGTGAAGTGTCATTTCGACAAGCTCAATGACCCTAATGAATTCTGGTCCCTGAGCTTGTCGAAGGGGCCGAGTGATTCTTTGACAATTCAGGAAGCTTGTCATATTCTCTATTTATTAATGCTTCTTTCTTTATCCTGCTCCAACCTTGCACTTGTTTTTCACGATTATATGCATCGTCTATTCTCAAAAACAATTCATAATAAACTAATTTTACAGGCAGATGTTTTTTAGTATAATTAGAACCTTCACCATTTTGATGTTCATTTATTCTTAACTCTAAGTCTTTTGTGCTTCCAACATAATATGCATCATTTGCACATTTCAATATATACATGTAGCTATTTATACTTTCTTTCTGTTTTTCTTGACATTTGGTTTTTACTTTATTAAACGCTCCACAAACATACGATATTTTATCTTACCAAAAGAAAAATAACTTAAAAAGATACTCATTTTTCAAAAAACAGGTATAATTCATTAATGAAATATGCTCACTGCAAAAAAAGTAGATATAAATGTGCGCATACTTTAGCTCAATTATTTTAAATTCTCCTTTGTGTGTTCACACAATGGCACACTTTTTTTAAATTCTCCTATTGTATGTGCACACAATGCCACACTTTTTGTAAATTCATCGATTGTGTGTTCACACAATGCCTCACTTTTTGTAAAGTCTCCTATTTTTACCTCGCCCAATAGGCCAATTATTTTAAATTCTCCTATTTTTACCTGTTTAATTTTAGTATAAATGGAGATTTAAGGATTTTATAATGCTGTTAATTTATCAATAAAATAATTTAGTTTTAAAAAGGGATAAGTTGTAAGTCTGGTTATGAATATAGGTGATTCAAATTCATAATGCACTTATCTAATATAAATTAAAATTGAAAATTATAAATAGAAAATATCAATCTCAATTGTGCATAATACATTTTTATATCATCGTTCATTTTATCAGTTATCACTAATCTTATTATTGTTAAAACTTTAATTTAGATAAGGGTATGAATATACTGGAACTATGGGTGGCACCTTATGGATTATACTTGTAAATGCTTTTGTCTTTGAAGCCTTAATTCTTTTCATATTAAAATCAGAATTCATAAAAAAGAAGCTGATTTATTCTGGGATTGCTCTTTTACTTATTATCTTTCCTATCCTTATTTCACAACTTATATATTCTAATTATAAAGAGACTAATAATCCTGTGGATGTAGTAGTAGTACAGCCCAATGTAGACCCATATAACGAGCAATATACTGCTCCACCTGTTGAGATTATGAATAAGATTCTACAGTTAGCAGAGAAGAAAGTCGACAGCAACGTAAGTTTTGTGGTATGTCCTGAAAGTGCACTCCAGGAGTATGCTTATGAAGATCAGTTAAGCTTCGTTTCAAGTGTGCAAGGCATACATGCGTTTCTTAATAAGTATAAAAATCTTTCGTTTATGGTAGGGTTGTCTACTCATAAGGTTGCAAAGGGTGCAGATACATTAGATGTGGGAGCAAAGAGGTATCCGGAAGCTCCGGGTTATTATATCCCATATAATACTGCCTTACTTATTGATAAACCTTATACACTTCCATTTTATCATAAATCAAAACTAACACCCGGTGTTGAGAAAATGCCTTTCAAGAAGCTCTTTAAGCCTATAGAGAAGTTTGCTATTAATCTGGGGGGCACTATCGGGAGTCTCGGTATTGATGCTGAACGAAAATCATTTACTACAACTCTTAAAGGTGTTAAGGTATCGCCTATCATTTGTTACGAATCTATATACGGCGAGTTTGTGTCTGAATTTGTACGCAATGGTTCTAATCTACTTTTCATTATAACTAATGATGGTTGGTGGGGGAATTCTCCCGGACACAGGCAACATTTTTCATTTGCAACACTAAGAGCAATAGAAACTAGAAGGGACATTGCACGATCTGCTAATACTGGTATCTCCGGGTTCATAAATCAAAGAGGAGATGTCCTGATGCGTACCAAATATTGGGAGCCGGATGTAATACGTCATCAAATGAATGCCAATTCAGCCATCACTTTTTATGTACGTTACGGTGATTATATGGGTAGGTTCTGCTATTATTCAGGACTTATGCTTTTGCTGGCAAGCTTATTATACTCAATAGTAAAGCGTAGAAGAAAGTTATCAGTTAACTAAGACTTGTTTTCTTTAAGATATCTTTCGCAGGTATCTTTTATGGATTTATCTATTGGAATAAAGGTAAAATCCAAAGCTTTTATTATCTTTTCGGATGAATAATAGTATGTATTACGCGAAGTACGTGCGGTTTCCCTTGTAATCAAAGGACTTATTCCTGTAATCATATATTTTAGTTTTTCTATACGCCATCCGGCCTCAAGTAATGTTCTTCTTGCAAGAATTGTTGGGGCTTTCTTCCCGAATCTTGTTAATATCTTACTAAAGAAATCATAGTAATTTAAGTTCTCTGCGGATAATATAAATCGCTGATTTAAGATTTCGCTATCCATCAGAGCAACCATCGAACTAGCTACATCCCTGACGTCAACATATCCATTCACTCCTTTAGAGTAGAAGGGAGTTCCCTTGCTAAGTGTCTTAAATATTTGCGCACTTCCCTTGTTCCAGTCGCCGGGCCCTAGTATTACTGAAGGATTTACGATTACAGCGTTGAGCCCTTCCTCTATTCCACGCCACACCTCACGCTCTCCTCCATACTTACTTATAGCATAGTTTGAATTCTCGCTCGATTGCTTCCAATTAGTATCTTCTGTAATCAAAGATTCAGGCTTAATGGTGCGCCCGAGAGCTGCTATTGAACTTACATAGCACAGTTTTTTAACATTATATTTAATTGATAGATTAACTATATTGGCTGTCCCGTTAACGTTTATATCCATCATTTTTTTCTGATCCTTAGGGTTGAAAGAAACCATTGCAGCGCAATGAT
The DNA here is from genome assembly GCA_903911455.1 of uncultured bacterium. GTDB lineage: Bacteria > Bacteroidota > Bacteroidia > Bacteroidales > JACABE01 > JBAXLO01. The sequence goes on along the minus strand of CAIWDQ010000363.1, from coordinate 3,677 downwards.
ACACTTCAGTTACCTCATTATTAAAAGCATCTTCTAACGAAAATATATCTGTAACATCACCATAAACCCATTCTATTTTATTGAGCATTTCATCAGCATCAGCAAAATAATAGGATAATATTCTTCGCACCAGCGAAAGATCATCAGAGCGTCTTAGTGCTTTAATAGTTTTGTTCTTCTGTAGAAGTTCTACAAGCAAATGAGCCCCAACTAATCCGGTACCGCCTGTTACAAGTATCATTATAAAATAAATTAATAAATAAAAACTTCAGATTATTATAGCTTTTCTTTTTATTACGCTTTCGCGAATGGATTTTTTAGTTTATTTTACTATGATTTTCTTTGTTGCTGTTTCATTATCTGTGATCACTCTTACAAAGTAAACACCTGATGCAAGTGTTGGCAGTTCTATTTGCACCGACTTTGAGTTGTTAGTATACGTTTTATTAAACACCATTCCACCCTTAGGATCGAGGATGCTCACTGTATATTGTTTTACATCATAGTGGAACCTTAATTGTACAAATTTACTTACAGGATTTGGAAATATATCAATTTTGTTAGCATCAGCTATTAGTTTCGAACCGGTACTATATCCAATTTGAACGAGTTGCACATTATGTGTAACTGCATTATGGTTAGTTACTGTAGCCGGAACAGTCTTTGAGATATATCCTGGTGCTGAATAGGTAACGTTATAGGTACCAGCGATAATAGGACGGTGATAATTGCCAACCGGAAGATGCGAATACACTTCTGAACTATCGTGATCGAAGCCCGATATATACACTTTTGCTTTCAATGGCAGTCCGGTTATCGAATCTGTAACCACTCCTCGGATGCCGTACTGACTTTCCTCTATATAATTGAGTAGTGTGCGATAGTTGTAGTTCCAATAGTTTACCAATGAGTTAGCTGGTGGAGTTTTAGTAGTACTAATTTCGCAGGTAAACTCACGGCAGTGATGCCAATAGTTCATATAATCCTGGCGACCGCCATTAACGATATACCATACAGCACCATCTGTAATCCCGTTCGTCAGGTCGGTCATGTAACCTGCCACAGAATTAGCGTGAACAGTATCAGCCCATTCGCGACATACATATTGCCACCAGGCATCGTCGGAAGTTACTGCCAGCGTATCGTCCCATGGATAGTTGCAAACCTCACTTCCACCATGGAAGTTAGTACTCATTGTAAAATTAACTGAATCTGCCAATCCCATAAAGGCAACTGTCTCAGCTTCCCATGCACCTCCATCAGGATGTGGTCCTGCCAGTCGGTCGGGGAAGTTACGATTGATATCAATCATATTTGCATTGTATCTAACTGCCCCTGTCACAGTAGCATTTCCCCCGTGAAAAGTACCATCAGGGTTAGCTAGTGGATTGATCCATATCTCGGTGCTATCGATCATACGCGTTATGCGTGGGTCAATGCCGTAATTTGATAGCAGGTAGTTAATAAGGTCGAGCATAAGTATATAACCTGTTAACTCGTCGCCATGCATCGAAGAAGTATAGAGTATAGTTGGCTCATTTTCCTTAACATTCGGATTCTTACTTATCTTAGCAAACAGCAATTTGCGGCCACTTGTAAGTGTTTTTATGTTTATTATTTTACAAATGTTGGGATAATTATTTCCAAATGCAGTCATCATGCTATCGTAAGCAGTATAAGTTGGATACGAGCTCAAAGGTGTTGTATTAACTGTCTTAAGTTGATTCGACATTACAATGTCATTAGCGTTAAGCTGATCAACTATTATTTCGTAAGTATAACCCAGCTCGGCAAATTTACTGAATTCTTTTTCATTCGCGTAAGCAAACACTTCATTTCCTATAACATTATCAATAGATATGATCCTTGTGAGTGTATTTATCTCTTGTTTCGAATTAATCTTAAATTTAAAGTGAAGTACTGGTTTATCTTTAAATAAATAATTGTATTTAGTGATAGAAATATCGCTTTGCGCGAATGCAGTTCCTAAGCTAAATAGTGTAAAAATGAGTACTATTATCAAAAATCTTTGTTTCATTACAATGTGTATTATCAATTTTATTTTAATGATGAAAAACAGGATGTAAAAGTATTAAAAATTATTTACAAACTTAGTGTTATTGCCCCGTTTATTTTATTAATGAAATGTTAAACATATTATTTTTAATAAAGTTCTATTTGTTTTCATAAAAATACTTATCAATCACCTCATATTTAGATATAGTTTAGGAATAAATTAGTTCTTCGCCCGAAAAGGATACATTTGTTTTTTATAATAGTTAGGCTAAAGCACAAAATTCTCTACCATATCAATACACTACATAAATGTCGAGCCTAATCATAAAGACAATTTTATTTTCATGAATAGGTCTAGCTTTTAGGCTAGGTAAAGTTGGCAAATAAAGTATGGGGGCTTCAGCCCAATAAACATAAGTTTTTCATAAAAGTCTAATAGTCTAAAAGCCTAAAAGCCTCTTTTCTCACCAATAAAGGCAGTTTTATGTCAGGGAACGATGGTTTTATTTTATAGTACCTCTTCCCGTATAGCGGCAGCCTAGGTTTCATTCTGAAGTACCTCTTCCGACATAGCGGGAGAGGAGGTTTTCTTTTGAAGTACCTCTTCCCGTATACAGGAAGTCGAGGTTTTCTTTTGAAGTACCACTTCCCGCATACGGGAAGTCAAGGTTCAAAAATGGACCTGTTCATTTTGAGCACATTAGAAAATGCCTATTTTTTTGACCTCTTTTCCATCTGTAGAAGAAGAAATATTATTTTTTCAATTAAATAATTATTTTTAAAAAATATTGATATTTGAAATCAAAACATCACTTAAATGATACATCTGCTTACTATTAGCAATATAAATATCTAAGTTTTTCATTTAATAATAATTAGTTTTTAAATTTATTTGTTAAAAAAAGCACTTTTTTTTATTTATTTCTAACAAAACACCAAGAAATGTAGTACCTTTGTATCACCTTTTTGAGCAATGTCTCGCAACATCAACTGCGAAAATCCTTGACCAATACCCAACGAGCTACTTATTGCAGTTGCAATAAATGTTTTTATTCTATTTATTAAAAAATGTTAGTCACATGAGTAATTCTAAATTAAGACATTACTATTTTAACATCTTTTTTACATTAGCAATCGGAACAGATAAGTTTAGATTGCTGGTAAGCACTCACATCCAAAAGATGACTGCATCAGGAGTTGTGGAATTTGCTCCACTTATCCTTGAAATGCAGACAGAAGGGGATCTACTGAATGATATTGTTGATAAAAAGACAATAGATTTTTCAGGAAGACACGTTGAAACATCCGTAAAGGATCAATCAATTGTTGATTTTAATGAGTTTGTTGGTTATCTTTACAACTTCTCTTCATCAAAGTTTCGTTTAACTCCTGCAAAAGTTGAAGAAATTTTTCCACAAGGTGTAATGTATTATACCGATGCTACCACTGCCGAATTCGCTACACGTTTAACCTATTTAGGAACTAAAGTAACGAAGTATGCTACCGACTTAACTGCACCTGTTGTGGCAGAATTTGCTGCTCACAAACTTGCAATTGAAACAACAATGGCTCTTCAACTAGCATTTAAAAGCGAATTAGGGTCCGATTCAACTGATTATGCAAAGCAAAGAGTTAAGGTCTGTAAATTATTGCACAAAGAT
>CAIWDQ010000362.1 GCA_903911455.1 uncultured bacterium | reverse complement strand
CTTAAATCAGATATTGCAAGCTTAAATAATAATAATGTAGAACAAAAAAAAATAATAGAGACACAAAAAAAGACAATAGAGACATTAGAAGAAAAAATAAAAATACTAAAAATAACTAAGTCGCTAGGAAGTAGCAAAGATTCGCATGACGTTAAAATTAAGGTCAACGAAGCTCTGCGGGAGATTGATAAGTGTATAGGTCTTTTAAACATATAATTTTTGATGTAATAATACTTTATGGAAGAAATCTCAATAACTGTTGAAATCGCCGGTAGGCCTTATAAGGTAACTATCTTAAGATCTGAGGAAGAGATGTTCCGCAAAGCAGTTAAAGTATTAGCTGAAAAACTAAAGGAATATTCTCAAAGCTACGCCATTAAAGATGTGCAGGATGCTTTAGCTTTAGTTGCATTGCAATATACCAGTAGTTCACTGAAATATGAAGATCAGGCAACGAACGAAAGTAGTAGATTAATCGAAAAATTAAATGAAATTGATACTATTTTAAATCAAAATAGTACTGTTTAAATTACCTCGCTCTTTGTATATTATTTTATACACTTTATAAACGATATACCCGCAATTATTCATTATCAGTTTGTAAACTCAACATTACATAACTTAGAGTTTGAAGCTCAGATAAGCAAAAACAGGCCTCATCCGTTTAGGCGGAATCATATTTTATATGGCAGTGGACGTTTGCGTTTGTCGGCAGCTCTAAAAATTACTTTTTGGAGTTTACTTTAACTCAACCGAATTGATTGCGGGTTTTTTATTTTTAGTTTTTCTCAATATATTTACTAACAAATACACTCAAACGAAATGGGTATTATAATTTATGTTATCGTTGCTATGTTTGCTCTCCTTTTGGGAGGCGTCCTAACTGCAACTGTTTTAAGGAAATATGCTGATAAGAAAAGCATTACAATAATTAAAGAAGCTGAAGAGAAAGCTGAAGTTATCAAAAAAGAAAAGATGTTGCAGGCTAAAGAAAAGTATATGCAACTAAAAGATGAACATGAAAAAATTATTCAGGAAAAGAATAACAATATTCTTAAAAACGAAAATAGAATTAAGCAAAAGGAAACTACGCTTTCTCAAAAACTTGAAGAAACTCAACGTAAGCAGAATGAGGTAACTGCGATTAGAGAAAATCTAAATGCGCAGTTAGAAATTCTTAATAAGAAACAGACAGAACTTGATAAATCGCATAAGATGCAGGTTGAAAAACTGGAACACATTGCACAGTTATCAGCTCAAGAAGCTAAGCAACAGCTTATGGATGCGTTGAAGGAAGATGCTAAAAATGATGCGATGAATATGATTCGCGATGTAGTGGAAGAAGCTAAAGTTACAGCAAATATTGAAGCAAAAAAGATAGTTATAGAAAGTATTCAACGTACTGCTGTTGAGAATGCTATTGAGAATACTGTTTCGGTATTCAATTTGGAGAATGAGGAGGTAAAAGGAAGAATTATTGGACGCGAAGGAAGAAATATTCGAGCACTTGAATCTCTTACGGGAGTGGAAATTATTGTAGATGACTCGCCAGATGCGATTATTTTATCGGGTTTCGATCCTGTTAGAAGAGAGATAGCTCGTATGTCGCTGCACCGTTTGGTTCAGGACGGACGTATACATCCTGCAAGGATTGAGGAAGTTGTAGCTAAAACTAAGAAACAAATAGAAACTGAGATTGTGGAGATTGGTAAAAGGACAACCATTGATTTGGGGATACTTAACATGCATCATGAGCTTATTCGCATGGTTGGTCGAATGAAATACAGATCTTCTTACGGACAGAATCTTCTTCAGCATTCGCGCGAAACTGCTAATCTTTGCGCGACAATGGCTGCTGAGTTGGGCTTAAATACAAAGTTGGCTAAGAGAGCCGGTTTATTGCACGATATAGGTAAAGTTCCTGATAATGAACCAGAACTTCCACACGCAGTTTTTGGTATGAAGTTGGCCGAAAAATATAAAGAAAGACCGGAAGTTTGTAATGCAATCGGTTCACATCACGATGAAGTTGAGATGGATAATTTGATATCACCTATTGTTCAGGTTTGCGACGCTATAAGTGGTGCGCGTCCGGGCGCCCGTCGTGAGGTGGTGGAAGCATACATCCGCAGATTGAAGAATTTGGAAGAGTTGGCACTCGCCTACCCTGGTGTTCTCAAAACATTTGCTATTCAGGCAGGTAGAGAACTTAGGGTAATGGTTTCAGCCGAAAAAATATCGGATGCTGAAGCTGCGCAATTGTCGTATGATCTTTCGCATAAGATACAAACCGAAATGACATACCCCGGACAGGTTAAAATAACCGTCATTAGGGAAACCAGAGCGGTTAGTTACGCAAAATAGGTTTTTACTAACATATTAATTACGAGCCTCTGCACTAAAAAAGCGGGGGCTTTTTTTGTGTTAATTAAGAATTAAGAATAAAAGGCAAAAAAATATTAATTATAGATTGCTAGTTATGAAATGTTTTTCAATAATTATTAATTGTTAATTTTTAATTATTAATTGTTTTTTAATGATGATTTTCTTAATGTATGTAATTTAAAATTACTATAGGTTATGATGAAGAAACTAAAAACAATTGCGATATACGAATTACGAATTACGAT
>CAIWDQ010000361.1 GCA_903911455.1 uncultured bacterium | reverse complement strand
TATATTTGCATAAACTTTTTATGATTAAAATAACACCTTTAATTAACAGGATATGACCTTAACCGAAATACTATTTGTTTTCAATTATATGTACTCCTTATTATATATAGGTGTTGAATAAAATTATTATCCTATGAACCTACTCCAACTTAAACCTCGCAAAGCATTGAATAAAGCCTTTCTGAAAGTGAAGGCTAACAGAGATGAGATTGAAGTTTTTAAAGCTAATCTTATTAAATTACTTGATACCATCAACGAATCGGAATCGGAGGAGTTTCACAAAAATCTGATTTCTGATTTTCTTAAGAATACTTATTATGGTGCTAATCATTATATAAATACTAAGGGTAGGAACGATCTTGTTATCCACAATGGTAACAAAGCTACTGATACTGTTGGTGTGATTGTTGAAGCTAAATCGCCTGTTAATAAGGCTGAGATGCTTAAGACTGATAATCTAAACACCAAGGCTTTTCAGGAGTTGGTGTTGTATTATCTTCGCGAACGCATTACGCATAAAAATCTTGAGATAAAACATCTGCTTGCTTCTAATATTTATGAGTGGTTTATTTTTGATGCCAATGTTTTTGAAAAAGAATTTGCACAGAATAAGAATCTGGTAAAACAGTTTATTGATTTTGAAGAGGGGCGTTTGGTTGGCAAGACTACCGATTTCTTTTATACACAGATTGCACAACCGGCTATTGAGGCTATTAAAGACGAAGTTGTGTTTACTTATTTTGATATTCGCGAATATGATAAACCTTTGCGAAATGCCGACAAAAAGGATGATACGGTATTAATTGCGCTCTACAAACTGCTTTCGCCCGAGCATCTTTTGAAACTCCCTTTTGCCAACGATAGCAACAGTCTGGACAAAACTTTTTATGCTGAGCTATTGCATATTATCGGACTTACCGAAACTAAAGATGGTGGCAAAAAGTTGATACAACGCAAAAAGGAAGGCGAACGTAATTCGGGTTCTTTGTTAGAGAGTGCTATTTTTCAGTTGGAGAATCTTGATAAAATAACGAGGTTGAATAAGCCGCAGCAGTTTGGCGACACTTATCAGGAACGTTTGTTTAATGTGTCTCTGGAGCTTGCTATTACCTGGGTTAATCGTATTTTGTTTTTAAAGTTGCTGGAAGCACAACTTTTGAAATATAATAAAGGAAATAAATCTTTTTCATTTTTGAATCTGGATAAGGTGGAGAGCTTCGACGACCTGAATAATCTTTTCTTTAGTGTGCTGGCTCGCAAACTATATGACAGAAGTGATGAAGTTAAAAAGATGTTTGCCAATGTGCCTTATCTCAACTCCTCTTTGTTTGAGCCTACCGAAATTGAGCATAGCTGTTTGTTTATAAGTCAGCTTAAAGATGGTAAGTTGCCTTTGCTGCCTGCTACTGTTATTAAGAACAATAAGGGGCAAAAGCTTACGGGCGAGCTGATGACGATACAGTATATTTTTGAGTTTTTGAATGCTTATGATTTTGCGAGTGAAGGCAGCGAAGAAATACAGGAAGACAATAAGAAGTTAATTAACGCTTCGGTACTGGGGCTTATATTCGAAAAGATTAATGGTTACAAAGACGGTTCGTTTTTTACGCCCGGTTTTATAACCATGTATATGTGCCGCGAAACGATAAGGCGTGCAGTTGTACAAAGGTTTAACGAAGTCAAAGGCTGGAATTGTACTCACTTTTCTCAACTTTACAATAAAATAGAAGATCGTAATGAAGCCAATGCTATTATTAACAGTCTTAAGATATGCGATATCTCAGTTGGTTCCGGGCACTTTCTGGTGTCGGCACTTAATGAAATTATAGCAATTAAAAGCGAACTTCGTATATTGCAGGATAGAGAAGGCAACAGGTTAAAAGAATATACTGTTGTTGTTGAAAACGATGAGTTGGTTGTTACCGATGAAGATGGCAGGTTATTTGAATATATTCCTAAAAGTAAAGAAAGCCAACGTGTGCAGGAAACGCTTTTCCACGAAAAGCAAACTATAATAGAAAACTGTTTGTTTGGTGTAGATATTAATCCTAATTCTGTAAAGATATGTCGCTTGCGGCTGTGGATTGAATTGTTGAAGAATGCTTATTACAAAGCACCTGAATATACTGAATTGGAAACCCTGCCAAATATTGATATTAATATTAAATGTGGCAATTCGCTTATAAGTCGTTATGCTTTGGATGCTGATATTAAAAAAGCATTAAAAGGAAATAGTAAATGGACTATTGATAGCTATAAGATTGCTGTAATGACTTACCGTAATGCAAAAACGAAAGAGGAAAAGCGGGATATGGAACGCCTGATAACGCAGATTAAGAATGACTTTGAAAGCGAAGTAGCTATTAACGACAAGCGATTACTGAAACTTAATAAAACTAAAGGCGATTTGTTTGCTTTAACTACACAGGTTACTTTGTTTGAGCGCACCAAAGCCGAGAAAGTTGCCTGGGATAAGCAAGTAAAAACGCTTTCGGATACCATTACTCAATTAGACAACGAACTGGAAGAAATAAAAAGCAATAAGATATACGACAATGCTTTTGAGTGGCGTTTTGAGTTTCCTGAGGTGTTGAACGATGATGGTGAGTTTATAGGTTTTGATGTGGTGATTGGGAATCCGCCGTACTTTTCATTAACTAAAATAAATGAACAATTCAGTTATTTTGAAGACTCTGGATACAAGACTTTCACAAAAGGAACAGATATTTATTGTCTATTTTATGAAAGAGGAAATCAAATATTGAAATTGAATGGCATTTTAACATATATTACTTCTAATAAATGGATGCGAACTGATTATGGCTTTAATACAAGAAAATATCTTACAGAGAATACAAATCCTTTAATTGTAATTGATTTTGGAATGCTTCTTATTTTTGATAGTGCTACAGTCTTAAGCAATATACTAATTTTCCAAAAAGCTATTAATGAAAATATAATTAAAGCAACTCGTTTACCAAATGATTTTGATTTAAAGACAAATTTATTGGATTATATTGAAAATAATTTTTCAAAAGTATCTTTAAATGAGAATAGCTGGGTTATAAAACCAAATGATATACAAAAAATAAAAGAGAAAGTTGAAAGACAAGGTTTAAAATTATTGGATTGGAATATTAAAATTAATAGAGGAATTCTAACTGGATTTAATGAAGCATTTATAATAGATAAAGAAACAAAAGACAAATTAATTTCTGAAGATGGAAATAGTATTGATTTAATAAAACCTATTTTGCGAGGTCAAGATATAAAAGCGTGGTTACCTGATTTCTCAGAACTTTATTTGATTGCAACTTTTCCAAGTTGTAATATCGATATTGAAAGTTATCCTGCAATAAAAAAACATTTACTTTCATTCGGATTTCAAAGACTAGAACAAAGTGGAAATATTGGTGCTAGGAAGAAAACAAATAATAAATGGTTTGAAACACAAGACTCTATTTCTTATTATAAAGACTTTCTTTTACCAAAAGTTATTTACCCTAACATGACAAAATTTTTACCATTTGTATATGATGAAAGTGGATTTATTACTAATCAAAAATGTTTCATAATTACATCTAAGGAAAATTGTCTAAAATATTTAACAGCATTTTTTAATTCAAAGATATTTAAATTTTGCTTCAAAGATAATTTTCCAGAATTACTGGGTAATACATTTGAATTAAGTAAAGTATTTTTTGAACTAATTCCAGTAAAACAAATTTCAATTAATGAGCAGAAACAATTCATTGATTTAGTTGATAGAATAATTGAATTAAAACAAAAAGTTGAAGATACAACTTCACTCGAAGCCGAAATCGACCAATTGGTTTATCAGCTTTATGGGTTAAGTGATGAGGAGATTAGGATTGTGGAGGGGAAAGGTTAATTACGAATTACGAATTACGAAAATAAAAATTCAAGAATGAATAAAACTTTTAATATATATTGCGACGAAAGTACACATTTACAAAATGACGGCATGCCATATATGATTATAGCTTACATAAGTACTGCTTATAATCAATTAAAACAGCATAACGAACATTTTAAAATGCTAAAAGCAAAACACAAATTTAAAGGGGAAATAAAATGGAGTAACGTTTCTAAATCACAATATCCTTTTTATTCGGATGTTATTGAATATTTTTTTGCAACTGATATTAATTTTCGTGCAGTAATAGTTGACAAGTCTCAAATAGATGAATCAAGATTAGATTTTACATATTCTGATTTTTATTTCCAAATGTATTACCAATTATTATTTCATAAAATTAGACCTGAGTATGTTTATAATATTTACTTAGACATAAAAGATACATGTAGTCAGAAAAAATTAAAAAAATTATCAGATATTCTTAATAATAGCAAAGCAATACGAAATATTCAGTTTATAAGATCACATGAAAGCTATTTGTTACAACTTTCTGACTTAATAATGGGGGCTGTTAATTATAGATTAAGAGAATTAAATACAGTAACAGCAAAAAACAATCTGATTCATAAAATTGAAACACATACAAAAATAGAATTAACGCGTTCGACTCCTTTAAATGCAGATAAATTTAATTTATTCTTTATTGATTTAAAATAACTAATATGCCTACAAACTTACTAAAGGTTTATCCAGATCTTCTGGATATATTACATTTGGCAAATCATGCAAGAACAAATTCTTTAAGAGGGGTTTTTAATAGGGATATTGAACGTAATGTTAACTTTAAATTTAGATTAAAGCAAATACATCCGATTTTGATAGATGGGGAAGCTACAATGAGCACATTGTTCAATCATTTAACACGTGAAGAAATTGTTGAAACAAACGCTGACGGCACATTTTTTAAGAAAAGGATATTTGAGAAGGATAGGTCAATGCGTTTGCATTGGATTAAATATCATATAGAAGAAACCAAAAAAGATAATATCGAAATATTTAGTATTATTGAGAGAGATTTAAAAAAACGGAAAGATGTAACTAATACTTATATTTATGATTTGAAAGAAGAATATGTAATTGTATTAGAGCCGCAGAGAAGTGGAAATGATTATTATCTTTTAAGTGCGTATTATCTTAATAAAGAATATGGACATAAAACAATGCAAAAGAAATTAAAGAAGAAATTAAATGAAGTGCTATAAAAACGCAAGGCTCGGTATATATCTGGATATATCGAGCCTCGAAACTCCTTCTTCCTAATGTGGAAAGATGAGCAGTGCAAAAGTACAATTCATTTTTAAGAAATAAGAATAGCAAGCATGAATTTTAATAAATTTTAACAATTTATTATTGAAAAAATATAAGTTTTGGAATAGTTATTTAACAATTTTATAAATGAAATCTTTGTTAGCGAAAACAATAAATTACTAGAATAATGAAAATGAACCAAGAATCTATATATTTAACTAAAGAAGAAGCATTGAGTATTTTCGCTTTTTATAAGTACTCGCCTATTGATTTCTTACAAGAGAAATCTGATGAAATTAATGTCAAAACTAACTCTTGCATATCTAGAGATATTAGATGGATGGTGAAAACAGTTCATATCTATTTAAGATATAAATCGAGTGAAGTATGGTTTTTAGTTAGTCAGCTTTGTGAGAAGTTTATAAATGGCATTTACAAAACAGATGAAACTAAACTGACCTTTAAAGAACTTAGCTTTTTAGTTTGGTTTATATTTATTCATAGAAACATTGAAGACTACAGTAAGATAAATAAACTTCCTTTGGATAATGAGAAATTGGAAGCTTTTAGAGGGAGTTTGATGAAGTTTAAAGCTATTGAGGGTTATCAGGGGGAGATGTTTTGAATGGGGTGAAAGATTTTAGGAGAGAATGGAACAGATACGGATTAATAGGAAATTAAGTTAAAGAGGAAATAAGTATCATTATGTAAAACATATTCATAAAAAAATGATAAAAAAATTTATAAAGATTCACGGGACAGGTAAGTTTCTAAACTATGATCATAGCACTGTTCCTACTGGACACAGGACAACTGATTTTGAAAAAATAAATCTCATCTACGGTGAAAATGGTAGTGGAAAAACTACAATTGCTTTAATTTTAAATTCTTTAAAAGGAGACAACTCATTACTTCCTAAAAAAAGAGCATTTGACAGAACTGTTAATCAAACTGTGGAAATATTAACAGACAATACGACAAATCCAAAAAGAACGTTCAATGCTACAGCCTGGGATAATCACTATCCCAATATTGAGATTTTTGATATTCATTTTATTAATGAGAATATTTACACTGGATTAGAAATACAAACCTCACATAAGAAAAACCTATTTGAAGTAATATTCGGTCAACAAGGAATAGCTTTAAAATTAGATATTCAATCCATTAAGGACAGAATTCAAAACGGAGGGAAAACTATAAAGGAAACTACAGAAAAAATTGAACTTGCTATTGACAAAGCATTCACTGCCGCAGCATTTACAAATATTCAAATAGATTCTGACATAGATAATAAAATAGCACTTAAAGACAAAGAAATATTAACCGCAAAGAGTTTTCAAACGATTCAATCTAAGTCATCTTTAAATTTAATTCCATTACTTACTCTTCCATTCGACACATATATTCTGGAAACAGCATTAAGCCAATCAATAGACAATATTTCAGAAACATATCTTGCTAAATTCAATAAACACAAGGAATATCTTTCAATGGATGGAAAGTCTGAGCAATGGATTAAACAAGGTTACGAAGCTATAAAAGATAATGATTGCCCCTTTTGCTTACGACCTTTTGAAAACACAATAGAAATAATTGAAGCTTATAAACAATACTTCAACGAAGAATACAATCGACTACTTGAAAAATTGAAAGAACAACGAATAGCAATTTCAAACTTTAACATTGAAGCACAATTTTTAGGAATAGAAAACAAGATTAAAGAAAATATAAATTTAATTGAATTTTGGAAGGTTCACATACAAAATCCTCCTGTTCTCGCTTCCATCATTCATGAAAAAGATGCATTTGTTTCTGCATTTGATGCAATAAAAGAGATATTAACGATAAAGTCAGAAAACCCTATTAAATCGCAAGATGCTTCAAGCGTTTCGCTTTTTCATACCATTGTTGAAGAGTTCAATCAAAAAATAATCAACTTTAATATTCATATCTCCGCTTACATCGCATCAATTGCTACCACAAAGGCTCAAAGTCAACCCAACTTAATTCAACTCGAAACTGATTTAAAGAAGTTAAAAGCAATTAAGAAACGAAGTGATACGACTATTGATGGGCTTTGTACAAGCCTAACAACATACAATTCAGCTGTTACAGCACTTAAAACAGAGAAGGACGCAAAACAGTTATTGCTTGACAATTATTCAACAACAATTTTCGCAAGCTATTCGACAAAAATTAATCAATATCTTCAGGCTTTTGCTCCTTATCTTGAAATTCGAGGATTGGATAGTGTATATGTTGGAAGCAGTAAAGAGCCAATGATAAAATATGCACTCCACATAAATGGAAATGAAATTATACTTGAAGACAAACCACTTTATTCAACATTCAAATACTCATTGAGTGAAGGAGATAAAAGTGCACTAGCATTAGCATTTTTTCTAACAAAACTGGAAGTTGACGGGAATATACAAGATAAAATAATTGTTTTTGACGACCCCGTATCAAGCTTTGACCTCAATAGAAAATCAACAACTATTTCCAAATTATTGCACTTTGCCCAACGATCAAAACAGCTATTTGTACTAACACATAACATCATTTTTGCAGGCGAATTCTGGAAAAGTACAAATCAAATTAACTTGACAAATCAATGCAGTAAAATTGAGTTTATAGGTAACACTGCTTGTATTGTGGAGTATTATATTGACAATGAAACTTTATCAAGTGTTTTAAAAGACAGTACAGCAATTAAAAACTACTTAACAAGTGGCTGTTTTACAGACCAAGAAAGGCGAAATATTGCAAGGTGTTTAAGACCAGCCTTAGAAAGTTATTTCCATCTAAAGTTTTTTGACCTTTTATTGCCTTCCGAATGGCTTGGAAACTTCATTGACAAAGTAAGAAATTCAACAACAACAGATCCATACCATAGACTTCTCCCTGAAGTTGTTGAACTAACAGACATTAATGATTACTCAAAAAAATATCACCATCGACATAACACAAATTCAGACAGCGAACCTGTAACAGATGCTGAATTAAGAAACTATTGTGAAAGAACATTAAAACTAATACAGCTTATTTAGCTGTAAAATTTAAATTATTAATTTAGTCGTAGTTTGTAGCAGTGATGGAAAGTTTGGGATAAAAAGACCTCCCTTGTTGTTCGTAGAATGTAACAAAGGTTCGAAGTTTGCAAATCGCATATATAAATTGTAGTTTAAACTACAATAAAGAGGATAATGAAGAAATAAATAAGTTAATTGTTGATTAGTTTGGGTATTTAAAAAAGAATAGAAATTTCAAAAAATGATGAATTTATCTAATTATATTAATAGCTCAATAATTACTGCTATAGCAACTGGATTATTAGTTATTGTTGGTTTAGCACAAGTTTTTGTACTTATTGCTCAAAAAAAACAAACTAGACTTGAACTAGTAATTGAATATAGAAAACGTTGGCAAGAATATAGAAGATATTGGGGTAAAGTTATTTTTATAGGTCGAAATCAGGAAGAATATTATCAAGTCATTGATGAAGATGTTCATAAAATTCTTAAAAATTTAGTTGATGCGACTCAACTTGAAAAACCAACTATATGGGCAAATGAAAGTATACAAATTGTTTGTGGACTTCTAAGTGAGATTTGTTATCAAGTATTGCAAGGACAATTATATGTTTCTGATGCTTATTCAATTTTTGGAACTGAATTATTGCGGCATGGTAAACCATTAAGAATATTATTAGATACAAAATATAATGAGACTTTAAATGGATATGAATTAGATTATAAACATTCAAGAGTTAGAAAAGAATTACAGGATTGGCTAATTTATCATGATGGTATTCGTCGTAGATGTTTAATATTAATAGATTTATTATGGGCAGAAGCTGTACGTTTAGAGGATTTACCTCCTTTTGATATAAAAAGTGCAGCAAATGCAAAGTTAAAAACTGGGAAACTTAATAAATTAAGAGCTTTTAATGAAACTTATAGACTTAATGGAATAAAAAGTATTAATTTAGCATTGAAAATGTATTTCTTTTTAAATAATTCAGAATATAAAAAGTATTATAATAGAAAAGGAATTAATAAAAAACAATTAGAGAAACTGGAATCAAATTGGACAAATAGACTTTTAAGAAAATAGGAAATATATAATTTAACACCCAGTTGGTCTTAGTTTGTAGCAGTGGTGCAAAGTTAGATGATATGCGAAGT
>CAIWDQ010000360.1 GCA_903911455.1 uncultured bacterium | reverse complement strand
TTTTTACAAACTATTTTAAAATGACTTAAGATACAATAAGAACTTTAATTTATTTAATATGTTTTATAACAAGAATACATTTAATTTTTAAGAATTATGAAAAAATCATTTTTACTTTTCATTGCAGTTTTATTCTCTACAATTATTTCTGCTCAAACTATTGTTTTTCACGAAAATTTTGAAGCTCCTTCTTATGGAGATAGTTTAATTTCTACTGCTGACTCATTGAGTAATCCAACCAGTAATTTTAGACCATGGGCAACTTCAACAAATTTAGTTAGGTCAGGTTTTAGGTCAGATTCAAATACACTTCAACCGTTAAAAACAATTTATTTAACCTCTACATCTTTTAGTACTGTAGGTAATACGTATGTAATTCTTTCATTTTCTCAAATATGTAAATTGTTTTTTACAGATGGTGGATTTGTAGAAGTCTCTACTGACAATGGTGTAACATGGATTACATTAACTCCTTCTCAATATCTAGGGACAGGAAACATAGTTCAAAACAAATTCTCAGAAAATGCTTACAATGATTGGTTGCCGGGTGATACATTGACTAAGCCTACAAATAGCTGGTGGAAAGATGAACAGTTTGATATTTCTTCGATAGTAAGTAATCAATCGAATGTTAAAATTCGTTTTAGATACTATTCAACTGGCTCAGCAACATCTGCAGGAAGATATGGATGGTTGTTGGATAATGTAAAAGTAACTGCTAGCCCGTGCGAATTGAATCCTCCAACAGTTAATCCATATGCCTGGGTTCAGGGGAATATAAGTGCTGTAGGCCCATATACAATCTCTGCTTATATAAAAGATCAATCAAGAATTGATTCTGCATATATACAATATCAGGTTGGGTCAGGTCCATTTATTAATTTAAAAATGATTAAACTCTCTACTCCTGCATATCCTAATGATTCAGCCTATTCAAATTCCATACCTTTCCCTGGATGGGGTAAAACTGTAAATTACCGTATTATTGCTGTTGACTCATCATGTGCATATGTACAAGCTTATGCTCCCACTTCAGGTTACTATACTTTCACAACTTTATATAATGGAACAGGATTGCCTCTTGATGCAGGTATTACACAAATTACTGCTCCAACAGGAGGTGTAGCTGCAGGTGCATTAACTAGCGTTCAAGTTAAACTTAAGAATTTTGGAACTCATACTTTAAAGAAAGCAACGATACATACAACTTATAATGGAATTGAATACCATCAATTACCGCTTCATATAAGATATGATAGTTTAGTACAAAATGCCGTATCTGTAACTTTTACAGCAGATACTATTAGTACATTGCCTCCGGGACTGTATAGTCTAAAAGTATGGGCTGAACAACCAAATGACAGTTTAGATCAAAATAATATAAATGACACAGCTTATGCCACTTTCTTTGTTTGTTCTTCTTTGTTTAATGGTAATTATACTATAGGTGGTACACCCGGGCCTAATAATTATTCAACATTTGGAGCTGTAATCACTGGATTGTCACAGTGTGGAGTAAGTGGTCCAACAGTATTTAATGTTGCACCAGGTACTTATGCTGAGCAGTTAGTAATACCAGTTATTCCCGGGACTTCATCAACTAATACTGTTACTTTTCAAGCTACTAATGGTGATAGCACCTCAGTTATTCTTACTAATAACTCAAGTTCTCCAGCTACAAATTACTTACTGAAATTTACAGGAGGGCAATATATTACATTTAAATCAATGACATTTAGTCCTTCTAATACAACTTATGCTTCATCCGTAGTTATTGGAAATAATTCAAATAATTTGTCTTTTATAAGCAATGTATTTTTAGGAGTACAGTTAAATACTGATACTAATCAGTATCTTGTTAGGAATTACCCTAATGCTATAAACTCTTCAATTACTTTTTTGCGAAATTATTTTAAAAATGGAAACAGAGGTTTATCATTGACAGGTATTTCTACAACAAATCTTTGTCAGAATATAGTAGTAAAATATAATACTTTTTATAATCAGTTAAATAGAAATGCAAACTTCCTAAATATAAATGCACTTGATTTCGGATACAATACTATTAATAACGATGCATCTGTAAATACAGGGGATGGTATTTATTTAACAAATGTTACTAATCAATGGAAGTTTTATAATAACCGTTTGATTTATGCTGCAGGTACAAGACTGTTAAGTATAGCTACTAGTTCAAGTACATCAGGAAATGAGGCAATAGTAGCAAATAATCAGTTTTCATTAAGTGGGACAGGAGCTTTACATATGGTTGATTTTGCAGGAGGTTCGAATTTTGTTAAGTTTATATTTAATAATTTTAATGGAAATTCAACTGCTGCAACATATAACGTTTTCTGGTTAAATAATGCTTCAGGGACTAGTTCAAATCTATTCTTTGAAAATAATATCTTTAAATGTTCAGGAACTGGTTTTGGAAAGTTGATGAATATGAATTATGCTATTTCAGGTACAGGTATTATATTTGATTATAATGATTATTATACAAATAATCCTAATTTTGGTACGATTAACCCAAGTACTGTGGTTGATTTAATGTCATGGAAAGCATTAACAGGTCAAGACGTTAATTCAGTAAATATTGATCCTTATTATACATCAATTACTGATTTACATGAAATAAATGGTTTGTTGTGGAAAACAGGTACATCAGGACCAAGTGGGATGTTTTTAACTAATGCTCCAGTTGATATTGATGGACAAATAAGACCTAATCCTCCTTGTATAGGCGCTGATGAATTTATACCTTCATCAAAAGATGCAGCTTTAATTGCTTCAATGCAGCCAATTGGAGGTTGTGGTTTATCTTCAACATCAGATGTTAAAGTAGTAATTAAGAATATTGGTAGTGCTGCAATAACA
>CAIWDQ010000359.1 GCA_903911455.1 uncultured bacterium | reverse complement strand
CCCAATTGATTTTAATATCCATTATTTCATTCTCAGTAAGTTGCCAGGGGGTATTAGATCTTCTTATTTTCTCACTCAAATAAAAAACTGATAAAGCAGCAGAAACTGAAATGTTGAAACTTTCGGTAAAGCCATACATAGGTATTTTAACATATGCATCTGAATTTTGGAGGGCAATATCTGATAATCCATCTTTCTCTGTCCCGAAAAGCAATGCAATCTTATTATCAATCGGAAGATCTTCAAGTATCAGATCATTCTTATGAGGTGTAGTTGCTACTATGGTATAACCTTTTTCACGCAAAGTATTTATTGCTTCCAAAGTATTATGTTCTTTTTCATTATAATAATTAAGATTTAACCATTTTGCTGCACCTAGTTCAACATCAGGGTTTATCTCATATTTATGCTCATTTTCTATTATATGAACATCTTGTATTCCAAAACAATCACATGTACGTAATACAGCACTGGCATTCTGCGATTGAAAAATGTTTTCCAATACAACTGTCAGATATCTTGTCCTGTGCTTAATAAATTCATCGAACTTATTTCTTTTATTATCCGAAATAAAATCAGCTATGTAATTATATAAATCAGTTTTTATTTCTAAAGTTAATTTAGTTTCCATAGTATAAAATTATTTAATATTAAGTATGAAACGATAGGGTAGGAGAGCATCTTCTTTTGCATAATCCACACCAATACGTTTAGTAATTATAATGTCATCTGTTTTTACCTTATATTCTTTATCTTCCAGCCAGATAACATCACTATTTAAATCGGTTCCAGTTTGCGAATAATGTATTCCTAATGCATTTGCAAGCTTACCTGGCCCATTTAATAAATACTTATCCAGATTATTTTGTTTCACCCTTTTCTTAATTTCAGCTATCCCTTCTACGGGTTTAATTCCTCTTAAAAGCACAGCATGAGGAATTCCCTCAACATTAGTTACAACATTAAATAAAGAATACATTCCATAACAAAGATAAACATAAGCAATTCCGCCGCATTGATACATTGTTTCTGTTCGTTGAGTTCTTCTATTATTATAAGCATGTGAAGCCTTATCGGTAATTCCTTCATAAGCTTCAGTTTCGGTAATTATTCCAGCGGTAATAATACCATTATTATTAGTAAAAAGATATTTACCTAACAAATCTTTTGCTATTTCTACAACATCATTTCTTAGATAAAATGCTTTTTCTAGTTTCATATATCTTTACTGATTTGCAGTTTCTTTAATCTTTTTCTTAATGCTTCTTGGGACAGGAAGATCACTTTTAATCTCATGCCCTAAAATTTCTCTTATAACTACTGATGCAATACAGCACCCAAACAATGGAGGAAGATACGAAATTGTACCAACTGTTGATTTCTTATTTCTATCAGTATCATTAGGGATTATTGAATCCTTTAATGCCTTTTCGGTAGAAAATACTGCTTTAAAACCTGTATACAAACCAAACTTATGAAGACGTTTGCGTATCATATCAGCCAACGGACACATATATGTCTGCTCAATATCGGCAATATGAACCTGCATAGGGTCAAACTTACCACCGGCTCCCATCGAACTAACCAGTTTCAGTCCTCTTGAAACAGTATTATAAATAAAATAAATCTTTGGAGATAAAGTATCAATAGCATCTACAACATAATCATATTTAGCAGCTTCCAGTATATCTACCAGCCTTTGTTCCTTAACGTATTCTGCTATTACTTCTATGTTTACATCAGGATTTATATCTCTCATCCTTTCGGCCATCACTTTGGCCTTTAGTTTTCCTTGGTTACTTATAAGTGCAGGTAACTGCCTGTTTCGGTTTGAGGGCTGTACAGTATCAGCATCTACAATAGTAAACTTTCCTATTCCGGCTCTGCACAATTGTTCTGCTGCATAAGCACCTACACCTCCAAGTCCTACAATTAACAGATGAGCATTCTTAAGTTTCTGGAGATTATCGCTTCCTATTAAGAGTTCGGTACGCGACGACCATTCTTCAGCTATCATTTACTAAATACCTTTTGATAATTTTTATAAATAATCACTTTTAATTCTTCAATATCTATTTGCATCAACGACGCTGCTCTTTCGTATATCTTTATTATTGAACGTTTACTATCGTCTGTTTCTAAGAATAATCTTCCAGATGAGAACTTTTTAATGATCTTGGCTGCATTTGAATCATCCTTTAAGATTGCTTTGCCAAACGAAAAGTAAAATCCTGCTTTTATAAGCATATCCCCAATCTTAGGACTTGAATTAAACCCATGAATGATCATTGTTTGCCCAAAATCCAATTTCTTTTTCAAAGCTAACAACTCTTCGTATGCCCTCACGCAATGAATGATAACAGGCTTATTCAACTTTTCGGCTAACTGAAATTGATACGTTAATATCTCTTTTTGCAAAGCCGAAGGAACATTAACCAGTTTATCCAACCCACATTCTCCAATTGCAATTACGTTCTCGTTATTAATATATTTATCAATAAATTCATAATGCTTTTCCACGGTCATATCATCTATATACCAGGGATGTATACCTAAGGAGTATTTCCTCCCTTCCTCATCAATTACTGCATCATCCTCATTCAAAAGATTAAATACAGTTATTCCTTCTTCTTTTTCCTTGTTGTGAGTATGTACGTCAATGTATGGTATTTCAGTTGTATCTATCATATAATAGTATTGTGTTGAATATTTTTAATTTGTTTTTTTATGTTTTTATTTTGAATCTACAAAAGTAACAAAAATTGTAGACTTATAAGCAGAAGTCGTTTTTTAATAAAATGTATTCTTTTTATATATGCTTATGTATACTCTGATAATTATAGACTCTCCTGCAGTTCCAAAAACTTGCGATGTAATAAACTACTTTACGGATGCATTAATATTTGATACAGATACATTAATATCATACCACAGCCTGGTTAAAACTTCTTTTAGCAGCTTATTTATACTTAAAGGTAGCTTTTAGGCAATATAATGTATAATAGTTTTCTATTCAGATATCGAAATAAATTCTTCATTTCTTATTCTCGTGATTTAGAGCCTTGCTACGATTTAATTGAGTCTTATCAATCAATAGTAGAACGTTGCGTAGACCCAGGCAAGTATTATCTATCAATAGTGAAACGTCGCAAAGACCCGGATTGATATTATCTATCAATAAAACATTTTGGCGAAGATACGGAACGATATTAACTATCAATAAATCGTTTTAGCGAAGACCCAGATCGATATTATCTATCAATAAATCGTTTTGGAGAAGACCCGGAACGATATTATCTATCAATAAATCGTTTTGGCGAAGACCCAAACATGTTTAGCGAACGCCTAAAATATTTTTTCTTTCGTCTAAAATGTTTTATTTTAAGCCAAAATAGAAATGTTTTAAGCCTATTAATTTAAAGAAATAAGCAAAAAAGATATATTTTAAACCTAATAAATTTTAGAAATAAACCAAACAAGAAAAGTCTTAAGCCTACATCTTTTCCGGAACACTTATACCCAACAATCCCATTGCAGATTTAATAACATTAGCTACAAAAGAGGAGATCGCCAAACGGAACTCCCTCAATTCAATGTTTTCTTCTTTAAAAACAGGAATCTCCTGATAAAAGCCATTGTATTCTTTAGCCAATTCGTATATATAATTAGCTATCAATGCAGGGCTCAGGCTTTCGGCAGCTTGTTTTATTGTAGCAGGGTATTCGTGTAAAAGCTGTAATATGTTTTTTTCTTTATCAAGAATATTAATATTTAAGTCAATATTATTTGCAATAACATTATCAGCTTTATTAAGCAAAGATTTGATACGAGCATGAGTGTATTGGATAAAAGGGCCAGTATGTCCATTAAAATCAATAGACTCCTTAGGGTTAAACATCATATTCTTTTGCGGATCAACCTTAAGGATAAAATACTTTAGAGCACCCAAAGCAATAGTATGATAAAGTATCTTAGCTTCTTCAGATTCAAAATCATCTATTTTGCCAAGTTCAAAAGCAGTCTGGCGAGCTGTTTCAATCATTTCGGAGATTAACACATCAGCATCTACCACAGTACCTTCGCGTGATTTCATTTTACCTTCAGGTAACTCAACCATACCATACGAAAGATGATAAATACTATCAGCCCAGTCGTATCCCAGTTTCTTCAATACTATTTTCAATACATCAAAATGATAGTTCTGCTCATTCCCCACGACATAAATCATTTTTGAAGCCTTATATTCCTCATGTCGCTGGTGGGCAGTCCCCAAATCCTGTGTCATATAAACAGATGTACCATCCGAACGCAACAATAGTTTTTCATCCAAACCATCAGTTGTAAGATCAGCCCATACAGAATTATCTTCTTTACGAATAAGTTTATCGTCATTAAAACCTTTCTCAACAATTGATTTACCAAGCAAATAGGTTTGAGATTCATAATAGGTTTTGTCAAAATCAATACCCATAGTTTTATAAGTAACATCAAAACCTTCGTAAACCCATCCATTCATTAAATTCCAAAGCTTAATAACGTCAGTATCCTTTGCCTCCCATTTACGCAGCATGTTCTGAGCTTCAATAATTAAGGGAGCTTGCTTTTCGGCTACTTCTTTATCAAATCCTTTAGCAACTAATTCCTCAACTTCTTTTTTATAATATTTATCAAACAACACATAATACTTACCTGCAAGATGATCCCCTTTTAAACCTGAAGACTGAGGAGTTTCCATATTACCCCATAATTTCCATGCAAGCATTGACTTACAGATATGAATCCCACGATCATTCACCAAATTTACTTTCACTACATTCTCCCCATTAGCTTTCAATATCTCAGCCACCGACCAACCCAAAAGATTGTTGCGTATATGACCCAAATGTAAAGGCTTATTAGTATTTGGAGAAGAATATTCAACTAAAACAGGACTTGTATTTTTGTGTGGATTAAAACCAAAAGTAGTATTATTTATATTTTGATTTAAGAAATTAAGCCAATAAGACTTTTTAATAACAATATTAAGAAAACCTTTGATAACATTAAAACCTTCAACATCATCCAATGATTCAGTTACAAACTGACCAATTTCATTAGCAGTTTGTTCAGGAGCTTTCTTTGAAATCTTTAAGAAAGGAAAAACAGCAAAAGTAAAATCACCCTCAAACTCTTTGCGAGTCTTCTGTAACGAAAGAGATGTAATGTCAATATCAGTCTGGTATAAAGTTTTAATAGCATCAGCTATACTTCTCAAAAGTATTTCTTCAATCATATAAATATATTAATTTTACCCCACCCAACCTCCCCTATAAGGGGAGGAATTTGTTAGAGATATAATTCTTAATTATTAATTCTTAATTATTAATTGTCTTATTTTCTCGCGTCTTTAAATTTATAATCCTGTAAATGGAAAATATTTAAATAAGTATTCTCATAGCCGTTGTTTTCTCCTGTCTTCCTGAAAATATACTTAGTTTGAAGTGTATTAACTTTTACACTTGAAAGGCAACCCATAAAATCATCACCATAATTCATCAAGGCAGTTAAAAAGTAAGTAGCAACATCATTGCCTGAAAAAGCCAAATCAGTAGGCTCTGTTTTATATTTATCTCTAAATTTAAGTATGAATATTTTTGTTAATGAATCTTCATAATCAATATAGTTAGGCTCATACAAATGCATATCCAGTTTCTGGAAGTATTCAGTTTCTATTTTATCAAGATTCTTCCAGTAAGGAGTTGCAAATAAGATGAGTTTGTAATCTTTAATTGAATTTAACTTGCTAACATAACTTGTAATAAACACCTCGCTTTCAACCAAAGTAATGATAATATTATCTCTGGTGTCAGAAAGTTTGCTTTTCAAACCTTCGTAACCGGCTTGATTGTATATAATTTCTTTTACAGTTCCAGCATTAGAAGCATTATCTTTGTAAGCTTCTGCAAATTCTTTTTTATAAAGATCTGCGCGTTTCTTTTCAGTTTCTTTATTATTATGAACTATAACTATATTAGCTTTAGGATATTTTTTTACAATAAAAGCAGCTACATTCTCAATCTCATCCTGATTAGAAGGCACTAATTTAAAGGCGTAAGGATTGTTATCCAGAATAGTTCTACGCTCAGTAAGAGGATTTATAACAGGTATCTTCTGTGATTTGGCATATTCAGCTATAGTCTTAAAAGTCTTAAAGAAGAAAGGACCAACAATCAAATCCATTTTAGATAATTCTGCTTTCTTCATAAAACTAGCTGCTAAAACAGTATCATCAGGAACATCATAAGTATAAATCTTTACATTTAAACCTTGCTTTACCAAAGTATCAACAGCCATCATAAATCCTTCGTAGAACTGTATAAAAGAAAAGGATTTAAAATCATGAGCAGTCTTATTCTCAATCTGGACATTGTCAGGATTAATTTCGCCCATATTCTTTAAATAAAGAGGGATCAATAAAGCAACATTATATGTTTTCTTAGATTTTATCTTCTCACAATTAGTATTGGTAACCTTCTCAGTCTTTTCTGTTTTAGCGTCTTCTTTCTTTATTTCTTCTTTAGTATTCTCAATCTTTATGGTCTCTTCTTTAGTTGCTTCAGCTTTCTTAGTTTCTACTTTAGTAGT
>CAIWDQ010000358.1 GCA_903911455.1 uncultured bacterium | reverse complement strand
TTTTTGAAACCAATGAAATATTCAAAACTTTAAAAGATCAGAATCTTTTTAAAATAATAAATACAGATAGCAGTATTGATATACCAAAAGCTATTTATAAAGGTATTTGTAGTGCTACTAAAGAAAATGTTCTTGTTTTTGATATTGATAAGCTTAATAATTCTTTCAATATTAATGATCTTTTTTCTGTAAAGAAAGATATTAGTGACAAAATAGGTATTCCTGTTTTTCAAACTAAAGAAAAAACAAAGAAATGCAATTTAAATTTTTCTTTAGTAATTGCACCAATAAACATTGCAAAGATTTTATATTCTAATTTAATTCCATCAGATACTAAATATCAACTGGAAATTAAATATAAGATCAACCAGATGGAAATTGAGGTTGAAGACATTCCTGTGTTCCAGTCAAGTCCTTTTAATGATGCAAAGCAACCACATATTTGTGCACGAATATTCAAAAGATGGATGACAAGCATAAATTGGTTCTTCATCACGCCATTAAAAGAGCTAAGTAATAAACCTGACAGGCAGTTATTACCTGATAAACTGAAAGAATCTTCTATTTATAGGTTTGCATTTGCTGCCATTGCAGTTTTCTTATTTTTCCTGATACCAATAATGAGTTACAATACGGGTAATTCGGGTGATGAGGACAACTACCAATATCCACAAGCCCTAAAAATCTATAAATATTATACCTCTTTTGGTAAAGATACGACTTATAAAGATGTTCAAGGGATGGAAAGTTACGGTATGTCCTTTGATACATTTACTGTTGTATTCATAAAGTTATTTAATATAGAAAAAGTATTTGAGGCACGCCACGCAATGAATGGTATGGTAGGATGGCTGGCAATTTTGTTCTGCGGTTTACTAGCTTATCGCCTAGCAAATTGGCGGGCGGGACTGCTTACAATGTTCCTTATGTTCTTTTCTCCGCCTTTCCTGGGGCAAAGTTTTAACAATCCGAAGGATATTCCTTTTGCGATGTCGTATATCTTTACGATATACTATATTGTCAGGTTCTTGCAACAGTTCCCAAAACCAACTAAGAAGATAAGTTTTTATGTAGCATTGGGTATTGCTATGGCAATAAGTATTCGTATTGGGGGCTTGCTTTTAGTAGCATACCTTGTAATGTTTGTTGGATTGTATTATATCTTCACAGTTAAAATTAAGGAACTATTATCAAAAGACAACATTGTAAAACTTAAAAAGCTTGCTGTTTATGGTATTATTTTATCCGCAGCCGGGTATTTTATGGGGCTTTTATTATGGCCTTATGCTTTAGAATCTCCAATAAGTAATCCTTACAAAGCTCTTACTTTCATGACAAACTTCACTGCAAGTCTTCGTCAAATCTTTGAAGGTGTTGCTATCTGGTCAGATAAAGTTCCAAATTATTATACCATAAAATATGTATTAATTACAGCACCTATTGCTGTTTTGATTGGTGCTTTAATCTATATCTTTACAATCAGAAAAAAGAATTTAGGCTATTTCTGGGCTTTGGTCTTATTATTTTCTTTTGGATTCCCTATTTTTTATATAGTTTACAAACATTCAAATGTATATGGAGGCTGGCGTCACGCTTTATTTACATATCCTCCTTTGGTTGTGGTTGCCGGTTTAGGTTTTAACAGAGCAATTGATTTTATTAAGAACAAAAAGTTTCAAGTATTCGGTTTAATAGGAGTTGTGTTGTTATCTTACAGCCCTATTATTCATACCATAAAAAATCACCCTTATG
This sequence comes from uncultured bacterium, assembly GCA_903911455.1. Classification (GTDB taxonomy): domain Bacteria; phylum Bacteroidota; class Bacteroidia; order Bacteroidales; family JACABE01; genus JBAXLO01. Next base: position 2,322 of record CAIWDQ010000358.1, on the reverse strand, counting down.
AGTATGTTTATTTTAACGAAACTGTTGGAGGTATAAAAGGAGCTTATGGTAATTACGAAATGGATTATTATTTCCATAGTTTAAGAGAAGCTACTGAATGGATTAAGCTGAATGCCAAAAAGGATGATCCTAACGATAAATCTAAAATAAAAATTGGTGCATGGCTTACATCTCCGGTTGCATATTATCTTAGACATGATACTGCTAAGTTTGAAGTTGTTTTCATAAGATATTATGAGCGCGGCAACTCCGATTGGGATTATGCTATCTTTGTAAATACCGGCATTAACTCCGCTCAGTTAAAGAATAACACTTTTCCGCCTGCTAATACTGTGCATACTATAAATGTTGACGGTAAACCGATTTGTGCTATTATCAAACGTACTGATAAGAGTGATATGTTGGGCGAAATTGCTTTACAGAAAAATGATACTGCTAATATCGTACCTTATTTTAAGAAAGCATTAGAGGTGTTACCTACTAACGAAGCTGCTTTATTGAATCTGGCTGATGCCTATACAAGAGTTCAGAAATTTGATAGCGCTGATATAACTATTAAAAGACTTCTTAAATTTGATCCTGAACTCGACAATGCTTTGTATTCTCAATCTGTTATTTATTTTTATAAGAATGATCTTGATAATGCTTTAAAAACTTGTAATCGTATTATAAAAAATAACTTTAAATACTATATGGCTTATTATATTGCTGCCAATATTTATGCAAGGCAGAATAATTTAGCTGCTGCTAAAACTGCTTTACAGAAATTATTGGAACAAAATCAAGGTTTTAAACCTGCTTATATGATGCTTGCTCAAATTGCACAAAACGAAGGTGATAATGATGCCGCTCAAAGGTATATGGAATATGCCAAGCAGCTTCAGTAAGTTTATTTGGTGATCTGGCGAATTAGTGATTTTGTGATTTAGAAAGAAATAATGTTATCTGTTTTAACGTATTAACCTTTTATGAAAAAGAATATTAAAAATAAAAACATAGATAATAAGTTAAAACATAGTGATACTAGTACATCAAAGCAATTATCATATTCAATAATAGTTCCAATAAAAGATAATTTTGATAAGATCAAATATCTTATTGATACAATCTTAACTATTGAGAAAAAGAACTATCAAAGGTTTGAGTTGATACTTGTTTATAATAACTCTTCTATTGAAGAATTATCGTATCTTCATTCAAATGAAATTTTCGATTCTTTTATAGAACAGGGTATTGTTAAGTTAATTAGTACTGATACTTATATTAATAAAGCCGAGTTAATTTATTTAGGCATAAATAATGCGAATAAAGACACTACTATTGTTTTTGATATTGATAGCCTTAATAATTCCTTTAATATTAATGATCTTTTAAAAATTGAGCATGATATTAATAACAAAGTTTGCACTCCAATATTTCAAACAGAAGTAAAAACTGAAAAGAATAAATTTTATAAACCAGTTCTTGTAATTCCTTTAAGTATTGCAAAAGTTTTATATTCTAATCTAGTTACTTCAGATGCGAATTATCAATTGGATTTAAATTATAAGTTAAGTCTAATGGAATTAGAGATTGAAGAGATTTCTTTATCACAGCAAAATCCATTTATAGAAGATGATAAACCTCCTATTAGTTCACGTTTATTTAGAAAATATTATAGTTTTATCAATTGGTTCTTCATCTTACCAATTAAAGAATTAAAAAATAAACCTGATAAGGAGCTGTTGAATAACAAACTAAAAGAATCCTCCATTTATAGATTTGCATTTGTTATTGCTGCAATATTTTTCTTATTCGCAATACCAATGATGAGTTATAATGCAGGTAATACTTTTGATGAAGATGTTTATCAATATCCTCAGGCATTAAAAATAGTTAAGTATTATTCTACTTTTGGAACAGATACTTCGTATAGAGAAGTTAAAGGCTTAGAGAATTATGGAATGTCGTTTGACACTTTTACTGTAGTATGGAACAAATTATTTAATGTAGAAAAAATTTTTGAAACACGCCACGCTATGAATGGTTTCATGGGTTGGTTAGCAATTTTATTCTGTGGCTTATTAGCTTATCGTTTAGCTAACTGGCGTGCTGGATTGATAACATTGTTTCTGATATTTTTCTCTCCTCCGTTTCTCGGGCAGTGTTTCAACAATCCCAAAGATATACCATTTGCAACAGCATATATTTTTACAATATATTTTATTGTAAGATTCATTCAGCAATTCCCAAAACCCTCAATAAAAGTAAGTTTTTGTATAGCATTAGGAATTGCAATGGCAATAAGTATTCGTATAAGTGGTTTATTACTTATTCCTTACT
>CAIWDQ010000357.1 GCA_903911455.1 uncultured bacterium | reverse complement strand
CTTGAAACAATAATTGTTTCGTTTGAAAAGTTTCAAACCAATAAAAGATGCTTTCAAACCAATAAAAGATGTCTTCAAACGAATAAAAGATGTCTTCAAACCAACAAAAGATGTCTTCAAACCAATAAAAGATGTTTTCAAACGTGTAAATTATGCATTCACATCAATAAATATACCTTCAAAAGGATAAATAATGTCTTCAAACCAATAAAAGATGCTTTCAAACCAATAAAATATCGTCCTATATGCAATTTGAACCTAACAATTTGCCAAAACATTTGAATAAAAGCTAATCTTAAGATTATAATTATGATTTCAATAAATTAAAACCCATGATATGTCCCTGATTCTACATCATAAGTTATACAAATCCGATAAATTTGGGTCAAACGCTATAACATATATAATATACAATAGTATAACACCATTTTAAGGGGCATTTTAGCTTCAGACAACAAAAAAATCATTAATAATACAAACAACTGCATTCCAGTCGTTATGCAAGTATTTTAAACAATTATTCGTAATTATAATTTTAAGAATTATTAAACCTATACTTTTGCATCTAATTGTAATATTAAAAAACAAATAAAACATAATAAAATGGAACGTATAGAGGACAATGATGTAAAGATGTTGGGTGCAACTAAAGAGTGTCTGACCAAAAATGCCACTTCATATACCGGCAATCTAATAATTAAAGATATATCTGATGATATAGATGTGAGCTTAGTCTATATTCAGGAACAGCATTTAATACAATTAAACGGCAGTGCCGATGCAACAACTGTGAAAAATGAGGACCGCGTCTTAGCCGAAACTTCAGTTTTTAAGGTTAAATCGGGGGAAATTGCATACTTTAATTCGGTGAAAGATCATAGTAGTTTTAATTTTATTAATAAATCGAACAGCGATATAAAAGCGATGGATGATAATACATTTGTTGCTTACGCAAATAATGTACATGCAACTGCCGTTGAATTAGGTGTTAAACTGGTTCCATTTAACATACTTACTACTGATGTTACTTTATTAAAAACCAGAATTGATAAATTAGCAGATGAATTAGCGAAAACAAGAAGTGCAATAACTGCTATTACAGTTGCTACAGCTAATATTAATAAAGAATTGCACAGGATAAAAGGCAGACTTGAAAACGAACTTGACCCATTGGTAGATACTTTTATTGACACTGCTCCTGATTTTGTAAACGAATATCATGCTTCGCGCAAAATAGTTCATTATGGTGTAAGACACAAAACAGCAGAGGCTACCATTAATTTTATGGTTATTAGCGCGACTGATGAAACTCCTTTGCGCTTGGTAAAGATAACTGTATTGGATACCACCGACAAAGCGTTGACTGATGATGCGGGTGCAGCCATCGTAAAGCTAGAGAAAGCTGGTGTATATACTATTACTTACGAAAAATTTGGTTATGATTTGCTCACTCAAACAGGTGTTGAACTTGCAGTTGGGGATGTACTGGCCTTAACTATTAAACTGGTTCCTATAGTTATTGTTAAGAACGTAACTCCGGAATAAGACAATTGTGAAATGCAATTAATATTAGGCAATAAAAAAACCTAACAGATTTTGGGAACTTGTTAGGTTTAAAAAGAAAGCCTTCAGTATTAATTTACTGAAGGCTTTCTTCTTGTATAAGCACTCTTTAATTATGGAGTTTGAATAAATATATCCTTGGTTCCTGTAGCTGTACAACCAGAAACAGGATCAGTTTCTGTTACCTTTATTGTCCAGGCACCATATACTCCACATGGGTTACACAAATAATCATCAATACAGTTCCTGTTGGATGAAGGATAAGTAATAGTTCCAAATGCACTCCATGAATATAAATCACCTGTATGTAGAGGTGTGCAATACGTAATGTGATCTAAAGCATTTACATAATAGCCATTATTAGGAGTACCTGTAATTACAGGGATATGACCATTAACTGTAAGTGTAGCACTTCCTGTCATATCTCCAGCTAATGAAGTAGTGTTAGCATCACTTAATGCAGTTACGGTATAAGTTCCAGCAGTAATAGCATTAAATGTGTATGGACTGGTTGTAATTCCAGTTACATTTACAGTATTAGTTCCATCTGAATAGGTTAAAGACCATGGTTGTGTACCTGTCAATGCTATGCTGATAGTTTTTGAATCACCATTGCATATTGTTCCTGTTCCACTTATTAATGATGTTGGACGTAATATTGATAATATTCCTCCTGTTGAAGTCCATGTAGATGAAAGAACAGAGCCTCCATTAGAGGTAGCATATTCATTGTTATTACTTAAAGAAGTATTAAAACTAATGGGTTTTAAACCATAAGTTGCTGTACTCTTTACATGAAAATTAAGAGTAATAAGATTATTTGAAGTAAAAGTAACAACATTCCCAAAACCAGCGACCCTAAATTGACCGGCAGTAAGACCACTACCGGTTGTTGTACTAAATGTTCCCCATGATTGAGTTGTGAATTCAGAATTATAACTTGATATAGTAGGAAGCTCCAATTGAGTATCATCATAATTAAATGTTAACGATATGGACCCTACTCCTGCAAAAGCGGAGGTATTAACAGTTATTGGAACATCAACATACGTGCCGGGGCATCCAGAAACAGTAGATATTGAAGTAACAATACCAACATTAGCCCAACTACTCCGCGTTGCAAACAGCAACGAAATAAAAAGAAAAAGCGTAGCCAATGGCTTTAGCATTTTTCTGATTCGATTTAAATTGTAAACTTTATTCATCCTATGAAAATTATTTATGAGTAAAAAGTTTTTTAATAATAAGTGTTTAAAATAATTTAATTTTTATATCTTCTATTTATATATTTGCATGTATCAACTACGGGCTAAAATTATCAGTATGTCTCATTTTTTTATTATTAGGTTAATGGTATAATTAATTTCCTTTATAAAATTGTGTTCTTAATTATTGGTTAAATATTTCATTTGTACTTAAGATAAGTTAAGAAGAAGAGGTATAATTAATGACAATCATGTTCTTAAATCAAATCATCTTTGTTATTTTAATACAATCGATACAAAAATAGTCTTTATTTTACTTATGCTGCTTAATTTTCTTTCTTTTTAAAGTTATATATTTGTTAATAAACATTAATACAATTAATGTTTTATTAACTGTATGTTTAGCTAAGCACAT
>CAIWDQ010000356.1 GCA_903911455.1 uncultured bacterium | reverse complement strand
TTATTCAAAGCTATAAATCTTATTGCTGGTGAGTTGCTCTCCAGCAGAGCTCACTTCCTCTTCAGACTTATGACACAAAATTATAAAAAAAAGTTAAATGTCAACTATGAAACTTGTTTTGCAACATAGAAGGCACTCTAAATACTCTAAGTATTCCAAGTACTTCCCCCTAATAAGTATTATCCCTAAAGTCCTTTTTCTTATCCCACTTAAGATCTTTGAGTAGTGAAGCCTTAACATTAATAGTGAAAGTCCAGCTTTTAAGGTATCCCATAGGCATCCAGTTGAAACGCATCTCCCAACAATGCAAATCACGATAAACATCAATACTATTCAACACAAATTCCTTTGTATTAAAATCGTAAATAGCACTATAACCAATCTTCCATTTAGAGGTAAGATTAAAACTGCCAGTACTATTTAGATATTGATTAAATGAACGGGTGTAAGACAATACTGGAGAGTTATACTGATTACTATAAGCTGCAGAATATCCAATATTAATATTCCAGTTAACATTAAAATCAACATTATCCTCCAATATCTGATTAACATTTGAAACGTTAGGTATTCGTGGAGGTGTATCAGCTTTGGGAATAGTAGTTGAAGTTGATTTTTTCTTAAATAAAGTGGGATTTAAAGCCAAGTTCATACTGACATTCCAGTTAGTATTATCAAGCCTGAACGGACGATGGTTGTAATTCCATTCGGTTGTATTCATTCTAAATCCCGAATTATTTTTAATATAAGGATCCCAGGTGTTGCCAAAGGTAATAAAAACCTGCTTAAATAATGTAGTACGCCCTGTAATTGTAAGGGGAGCCCATTTAAGAGAATCTGCAGCAATATCATACGCCGAAGAGATAGTAAGGTTCTCAATCAATACCAACTTCTTCATACCTGTAATAGTATCTTTTGCCGAACGAACTTTCATTTCAAGATTATTACTAATGCCAAAGCTTACATTTCCCGATCTACCGATAGGAGGTCCACCGTAAATACCATTCTCAAAAATAGAATATTTAACAACTTTACCATTCTCATCTTTATAAGTTCTCATATTTCCCCAAAAATCATTCCCAAAATCAGGATGATAAGTAAAAGCAATACTTGGCTGCATAACATGACGGATAGCACGGATAAAACCATTCTTAAATTGGAGCATACCATAATATGTAGTAGTTAATGAAGAGCGTAAAGAGAATTCTCTTGCTGCTGCAAAACCATCATAGTTGTCAACTCTAACATAGCTGGTATCATGACCATTAATACTATCGTATGCAATGCCTTTTCTAATAGTTCTGTAATACCACTTTTCAGTATAACCTACAGAATTAGTCATTGTAAAATATTTAAATAACTTAATATTACTACTTATCGGAATACTATGCATTATACCATTTTGCATGTTCTCAAGAGTACTTTTTTGGAAAATAGTACTATCAGTAGTCTTAATATTATTCTGGGAATTCATAGCATATGAAACGCCAATGTTTTCGTACCATTTCAAAGCACCGATTTGAACCTTTTTCCTTAAAGGATAAAATGTATTTGTGTTAAGATTTACAGAAGGAAGCTTAAGATCAATTTCGCGGGTATTAGTATTATAACTTTCATCAGCACTCATATTAAAAAAAACATTCTCACCAAAATTAGCAGAATAACTTATGCTGGAACTAGTGGTATTTGTAAACAAATTATTTAAATCGCGAATACTCTGATTAAACTTACTACTCACTAAATTAACACTAGCTTTAAAGTTACTGTTAGGGTTGGCTTTTGTATCCTGACCATGCGACCAAAGAAGAGAGAAGTTAGTATTCTCGCTATAACCGGGAGTACCTTTATCACCATATTTATTAACTATATAATTAAAACTTAAATTACCATTGTAATGATAGCGATAATTATAATTAGAAAGTGCTTTAACTGCCCAACTGCCTCTAGTGTAAATATCACCTCTCAAAGTAAGATCTACCTTATCATTAATAGCGAAATAATAACCACCATTTTCAAAATAAAAACCTCTGTTCGGAGAGTCACCATAAGCAGGAATTAAAATACCTGAAGTTTGCTTTCTGGAATTAGGGAAATAACCCACAGGAATAAACAAAGGAGTAGGAATGTCTTCAATATATAAAAAGGCAGGTCCTGTAACTATTTTCTTATCAGGGATAGCTTTAGCTCTCCCAAAACGAATATCAAAGTGAGGATGCTCAAGATCACATGTTGTAAACTTTCCATTCTTTATATATGTAACATCATCCGACATCTTCTTTACCAGCTCTCCGTGTATATATTCGTTATCATTCTCCTTAGTAATAACCTCCTTAATCAAACCTTTTTTGGTATTAAAGTTATAAAGAAGTTCTTTGGTGTTAAAATTCTTATCACTTTCCTTAAAGACAGGGCTGCCCGTAATTTCACCTGTAGAATCCTCAACACCTTTAGCAAAAACTTCATTCTTTTTAAAATCCATTTCAATATTATAGGCTTTTAAGTTTATTTTTTGGTATGAAATGTCTGAAGTGTTAAAAAGATATACTTTCTTTTCTTTTACATTAAAACGTAAAGAATCGGTAGATTTATAAATTATTTTATCTTTAATAGGATTAGATTTCTTTGATTTAGTGCTATCTTTAGCAATAGTTTTATGTAATAATGTATCAGAACTTCTAATTAAAGTATCATATGTTTTATTGAAAGAATTGCTATCAGTAACTAAAACTTTATTTTCTTGCTGTGCAGAAACGCTAAAGGATATCCCTGTATTTAAGACAATAAGGAATATAATTTTAAAAAATATGTTATTTATTATATTTTTTGACAGCAATTTGTAGTATTTATGATGATTTAATATTATTTTTGTAAAAAATTTCAGGCAAAATTAAGCTTTTAAAACCATATAAATAGTATTGAAACGAAAACTAATGCAAAAGTATACATCTTTAATGTTAAAAACTATTAAAACATGATTAAGAATAAAATAGTTATATTCATTTTAATTGTTTTATTATTTCTTGGTAACAACACATCAAATGCTTATAAACAAGGAAAAACAGGGAAGGTAACAGTAATAGTTATTGATGCCGGACACGGTGGACATGACTCTGGAGCACTGGGAAAAAAATCTAAAGAAAAGGATATTGCTCTGGCTATTGCCTTAAAACTTGGGAAGTTAATTGAAAAAAACTTCTCGGACGTTAAAGTAGTTTATACTCGTAAGACTGATGTTTTTATTGATCTATGGCGACGTCCACAGATAGCAAATGAAATACATGCTGATTTATTTATATCAGTACATTGCAACGCAAATAAAGACACCAACCCATATGGAAATGAAACGTATGTTATGGGCTTGGATAAGAGTAATGCAAATATAAGTGTTGCTAAAAGAGAAAATGGAGTTATTTTGCTTGAGAAAGATTATAAAACCAAATATGAAGGGTATGATCCTAATTCTCCTGAATCATATATAATCTTTTCTTTGTTTCAGAATGCACATTTAGATCAAAGTTTAGACTTTGCAAGTACAGTACAAAAGAGTTTATCAAAGAAAGTAAAATCAATTGGCAGAGGTGTAAAACAAGCTGGCTACCTTGTACTTTGGAAAACTACAATGCCAAGTGTTCTTATTGAAACAGGTTTTGTTAGCAATGTAAAAGAAGAAGAATATTTAATAACTGAGAAAGGGAAGAATGATATTGCAAAATCTGTCTATGAAGCTTTCAAAGAATATAAGTTCAAAGTTGAAGGATTTAATAATCAATCAAAGGTTGCTGATTCAAAAGAAGACAACGATAAGATATTAGAAGAAACTGATGTTGTTGAAAACACTGTAAAGGAAACCGTAAAAGAAACAAAAGTTAATGATGCTAAGAATAAAAATATTTCTACAAATAAGGACTCTACTTTACAGGAAATAACATTTAGAATACAATTTGCAACATCTTCAACAGATAAACCTTTAGATTCACCTGAGTTTGCAAATCTTAAAGATGTTAAAAAGTATTCTCATAACGGATTAATTAAATACACTGTAGGGAACGAGAAGTCATTAAAAGAAGCAAATGATTTGCTTTTAAAAATGCAGGAAAAAGGGTTTAAAGATGCTTTTGTTGTGGCTTTTTTAAACGATCAAAGAATTTCTCCAACAGAAGCTGTCAAACTATTGAATAAAAATAAGTAATTTTGCACAAAAATAAGTCAATTGAAAATTACTAAAGAAATTAAAATAGGAATCGTATTCATTGTAACCTTAGCTGTATTTATCTGGGGTTATAATTTCTTAAAAAGCAGAGATGTTTTTTCATCTCAAAGAGAATATTATGCAATATATCATAATGTAGCAGGTTTAGTTCCTTCTAATCCTGTTAATTTAAATGGTGTAAAAGTTGGATATATAAAAGATGTATATTTTATTAGTAGAGATAATCCAACTATCAAAGTAACATTTGTTATCAATACAGATATAAATATACCTAAGAATTCTATCGCAAGTATTTATAGTTCTGACTTAATGGGTTCAAAGGCCTTACAAATAATATTAGGTAATGCTACAGAATACATAAAACCAGGCGACACTTTAACCTCAAATATTGAAGGGGACCTTAAAGAAGAGATCAATAAACAGGTACTTCCACTTAAAAAGAAGGCTGAAGATATGATGGGATCAATTGATTCTGTTCTTACTACAGTTAAACTTGTTTTTAATGAAAATACAAGGTCTAATTTAGCAAAGAGTTTTGAGAATATTAAAATATCACTTGACAATATTAAGAATACAACCTTTAATGTGGATACTTTGGTATCTACCCAGAAGAACAGATTCTCAGCAATTTTAAATAATATTGAATCTATAACACATAATATTAAAAATAATAATGAGAAGATTACAACAGTCATTAATAACTTTGCTGCAATAAGTGATACATTAGTTAAGTCTAATATCAATAAAACTATTCAAAGTACAAATGATGTAATTAAGAGTGTTTCATCTGTTATGAATAAGATTGACAAAGGAGAAGGTTCACTCGGTCAGTTAATCAATAACGATTCA
>CAIWDQ010000355.1 GCA_903911455.1 uncultured bacterium | reverse complement strand
TTATTCAAAGCTATAAATCTTATTGCTGGTGAGTTGCTCTCCAGCAGAGCTCACTTCCTCTTCAGACTTATGACACAAAATTATAAAAAAAAGTTAAATGTCAACTATGAAACTTGTTTTGCAACATAGAAGGCACTCTAAGTACTCAAGGAACTTTCCCTTTCCTAGGTAATTATAAAACCAACTATTTCGCTTGGGATCCCCAATTCTCCTTTCGAATTCTTTACACAAGCATAATACCAAGCTTTCATACCAATAGTTTCACTGTCGTGATTTACAACTATAGTACCACGAACAACATCACCAACATAATGAAAAGCTGACATATCGGGAGCTACTGCTGTAGCCAGTCCTACGGCTTTAAAAAACATTATTTCCTTAACGCCATCTTCTTTGGCTCTCCCTTTTTGATCAGGGTTAGTAACTAAGAGTTCGTGAAAAAGATGACCTGATTTTTTCATCATAATACCAACTGTTTTAGTGCCGGTTTCAGCAGTTTTGGTATGTGTTACACTTGCAAGTGGAGTACCTGCTTTAATGTTGAAGATTTCAAAATCTTTTAAGGTAGCATTTAGGCTAACTGCTACACGATTGTATAAATTATTTGAACGGTTCAAATCTCTATACTCTTTAATTAGCAGCAATAGCGAATCCTTTATAAGAGTAGTGCGTTCTCCTTTTTTATCTGTATATAACAGTATTAAAGGTTGCCAACGGCTATGGATGTCAATTACTTGAGCTATCTCGTCAGGCAACCAGCCAATACGCGAACCATTAGTGCCACCTACTGGAGGTGTGCTTGCTAACATAATGTAAGCAAAGACCGAATTAATATGACTATTAAAGTCATTAATTCCTTCTGGAACTCTTGAGTTTCCTTTTGGCATATTTTTATTTTATTATTGAGAAATTAATTTAATATATTATTATAATTTGTTGAATTTGTGAATTTATAAAGTTTAACAAACAATTTTATTATCTTCCAAAACACTTCATTGGGTCAACCCAGCGATCCATTGGGTCGACCCAGCAATTCATTGGGTCGACCCAGCTGTTCATTGGGTCGACCCAGCTGTTCATTGGGTCGACCTAGAGGTTCATTGGGTCGCCCCAGCATTCCATTGGGTCGACCTAGCATTCCATTGGGTCGACCTAGCGGCTCATTGGGTCGCCCTAGCGGCTCATTGGGTTCGCGAAGTTCGTTGTTTAATTTAATAAATGAGTTATAAAGTTGTCTTATGATTTTATTAATAAGACGTATTAAGATATTGTGTAACCCTAATATGATTTTTAGTTTGCCAAAGCAAAAATTAAGTAAGTTAATTATACGATTTTGGGCACTATTTAGGTTGTAATAAGATGAGTTATAGGTTTTGAAAATACAAAAGGCTTCTAAGCAGAAGTGTATTTTAAATTTGTTTTCAAACTGAAGTTCTTTTACGATTTTATTTTTGTAATTCTATTTCCATTAAAAACAAGCAAATTGCCTCTAAAAATAGATTACGACTGCAAAAATATAAATTCTTTCTTTATAAAAAAAATTAATAATGAAAATAATTTTAAAATATTTTAAT
>CAIWDQ010000354.1 GCA_903911455.1 uncultured bacterium | reverse complement strand
TTTAAGGTATAGTTTTTTCTTTCAGCATTATTCATTTATTAAGATTATCATACACAGATCTTATCATTTTTAAAGTATAGAAACTGGATCTAAAGAATTGCTCTTTTGATAACAAATAATCGGACACGCAGGATGAATAAAGAAAAAGGTGCGGAAAAAATAGAAAAACACAGGATAAAAATTTGAGATTATAAAACAGAAGCTCTTAAATGCAGATAAAATAGGGGATACAAGAGATTGAAAAATGAAAAATTCCGCACCCATTTCCGCACCCATGGGTGCAACTTGCTCTAAAAAGGGTAAAATTCGATCTGAACTTTTTGAAATAAAAAATGCCGAAACATTTAGTAATCAAATGTTCCGGCACTGTACCCCGGGCGGGACTTGAACCCGCACGACCGCAATGGTCACAGGATTTTAAGTCCTGCGTGTCTACCAATTCCACCACCAGGGCAGATTTTTAAAATAAAAACCTCTCGTTAAGAGAGGAAAGAGCTTTAATAATCAGAGCGAAAAACGGGACTCGAACCCGCGACCCCGACCTTGGCAAGGTCGTGCTCTACCAACTGAGCTATTTTCGCATATCCTTTTGGGAGTGCAAAGATATAAATAATTTTGATATCTTTGCAAATATTTTTTTATCTTCCTATCATTTTTTTTATTTCATTCAATTTCATTAATGCTTCTACAGGGGTTAACGTATTGATATCCGTGTTTAAAATGTCTTCTTTTATTTGTTGAAGAAGGGGATCATCAAGCTGAATAAAACTTAATTGATAATCATCATGGGTTACTTTATTCTTTTTTGAGGATACTTTTTGAGTTAATTCTTCACTACTATGCGATTTTTCTAACTGCAAAAGTATATCATTTGCTCTGTCAATAACCGTATTAGGCATACCTGCCATGCGTGCAACATGTATTCCGAAACTATGTTCGCTGCCTCCTGGGGTTAGTTTACGAAGGAATATAACTTTATTCCCTATTTCTTTAACTGAGATATGATAATTCTTTATTCTGGGCATTGATGCAGCCATTTCATTTAATTCATGATAATGAGTTGCAAATAGCACTTTAGATTTAAATAATGGATGTTCGTGAAGGAACTCTGCAATAGCCCACGCAATAGAAATACCATCATATGTGCTGGTTCCTCTTCCAATTTCATCAAGTAATATTAAACTTCTGTTTGAAATATTATTTAAAATACTTGCTGTTTCGTTCATCTCAACCATAAAGGTTGATTCACCCGAAGAAATATTATCAGAAGCTCCTACCCTGGTAAATACTTTATCAACTAATCCTATTGTAGCCTTGTCAGCGGGAACAAAACTTCCCATCTGCGACATTAATACTATCAATCCGGTTTGTCGTAGCAATGCTGATTTACCTGACATATTAGGTCCGGTAATGATAATCATTTGTTGATCTTCATTATTAAGATAAACATCATTTGCTACATATTTTTCACCTAAAGGTAATTGCTTTTCTATAACTGGATGACGCCCGTTCTTAATATCTATTACATAAGAATTATTAATTTCGGGTCGTACATAATTATTTTGTCGGGCAACTGTTGCAAATGAAAGCATACAATCCAAACGAGCTATTAGATTAGCATTTAATTGTATGGGCTGAATGTAGTCAGTAACATTAAATACAAGATCATTATATAGTTTAGTTTCCAGGCTAAGTATCTTTTCTTCTGCACCTAATATCTTAATTTCATATTCTTTTAATTCTTCAGTAATATATCTTTCGCAATTAACAAGAGTTTGCTTTCTGTTCCATTCTACAGGCACTTTATCTTTATGAGTATTGGTTACTTCAAGATAATATCCAAATACATTATTAAAGCCA
>CAIWDQ010000353.1 GCA_903911455.1 uncultured bacterium | reverse complement strand
CTCAATTTCTAAATATTGTAGGTTGTTTTGCTGACTTTAATGTATTGCTTACACTTTATGAAACGCAATGCGACGAGTTGGAAATTAAGACTACAGGTACTACGGAAGATAAAGTTAACGCACGCTTGAGTTTGGAAGTTATCATACTTGGGGTTGCCAAACCATTAGCAGGTCATTTCTTCGGAATTTCTAATATGGAACTTTACGAACAATTAAAGTGTACACCTGCAATGTTAACCGCTTTGCGTGATTCGGAATTATTAAGCTTTACAGCAAATTTAATAGCAATTTGTACAGCTAACCCACTTGCATTGACAGCTACTAATATATTACCTGCTAAAATAACAGCTTTGACTGCTGCAAATACAGCTTTTAGAAATAAAAGCCCCGAACCACAAACAAATATTAAAAATAAATCAAGCAAAATAAAAGTTAAAAATGCCACACGTCGCAAAATAGTTAGTCTTATACGTAATAGAATGACTAATGCAATGTATGGCTTAAAAGGTACAAATGATGCATTGTTAGATGAGTACTTAAATATAATTAAACTTGTACATACCGGCATCCGACATGCTATTTCGGGTGAAGCTACTGTTATTAAATCATTACAACTTATATCAGCTACTACCAACGCAATAGTAAAGGAAGGAATGATAAATATCCCGGAATTGGGGATGACCATTAAATGTAAAAAGGATGGTTCGTTTCCAAAAGTAGTTTTACCAATAAAAACGTTAGCCATAAGTGCAATGGCATTTGATTATGAGGTTTACAATGCACCGAAGGTGATTTCTGACGTTGATTACGAAGTTATTACTATAATGATGGTTCCTTTAAGTTAAGGGAATTTGGTGATTTGGCGATATGGTGATTTAGTGATTTAACGAAATTAATAAAAGGAAGCTCTCTCATTTGGTTGGGGGAGCTTTTTTTTATGATTAACTATTGTTTATATTAAATAAAAATGTAATTTTACCACCTATTTAAATATAAACATGAAAAAACGATTAAAAATTATTGCTGCATTTTCTTTTTTGTTAATTTTTCTTACAAGTTGTCAAAAATGGTTGGAGTTTGATTCGTCCCGTTATGCCTTTGTTTTTGTATTGAGTTTGGTTATTGGTGTGATAGGATTAATTTATATGGCAATTAATGGTGGAGATAAAAATAAATAACTAATTAATCATATCAATTATGAAAAAACTATTTTATCTCATCACAATATTAACGTTAATATTTACTAGTTGCAATTATACAGCTGAGGATTATTTTAACAAAGGAATATTAAAAATTGAAAAGAAAGAATATCAAAAAGCAATTATATATTTTACAAAAGCAATAAATATTAATCGTAATTATAAAGAAGCTTATTACAAAAGAGGTACTGCAAAGATTGAACTTAAAGATTATATTGGGGCATCTTCTGATTTTAGTAAAGCAATTGAAATTGATTCAAATTATTTTAAAGCATATAACAATAGAGGAGTTACAAAAAGCAAATATCTCAAAGACTATGAGGGGGCAATTTCAGACTTTACTAAAGTTATTGAGATTGATCCTAAAGATTCATTTGCTTATAACAATAGAGGAAATGCAAGAAATGATATTCATGACTATAAAAGTGCAATAGCGGATTATACTGAGGCTATTGCAATTAATAGTAATTATGCAGAAGCTTATTTTAATAGAGGAATTTCAAAATGCTGCATTAAAGATTATATTGGAGAAATAGCTGACTTTACAAAAGCAATTAATATTGACCCAAAATATGCTGAAGCTTATTACTATAGAGGTGCAGCAAAAGGCCAACATTTGCAAGATTTTAAAGGTGAAATAGAAGATTATAATAAAGCTATAGAATATAAAACAGACTATGCTGAAGCCTATTACAATAGAGGATCTGCAAAGAGCGATAACCATAATTTTAATGAAGCAATTGAAGACTTTTCTAAAGCTATAGAGATTAACCCAAAATATATAGAAGCTTATTACAATAGAGGAGTTGCCAAAAGAAACATACAAGATTTTAAAGGAGAAATTATAGATTATGATAAAGTTATAGAGATTAACCCAAAATTAATTGAAGCTTATTACAATAGAGGTGTAGCAAAGGAAGCAATTCAAGATTACCAAGGTGCTCTTGCCGATTTTTCAAAAACTGTTGAGATTAATCCAAAGTATGCTGATGCATATTGTAATAGAGGTGTTATAAAAAACAATCTGTATGATTACCGTGGAGCTTTAATTGATTTTTCTAAAGCTATAGAGATTAACCCAAAATTAGCTATTGCTTATTATAATAGAGGAATTGCAAAAGATGGACTTAGAGACTATAAAGGAGAAATTATAGACTACAATATGACTATTCAAATTAATCCAAGATATGCAGAAGCTTATTATAATAGAGGGATAGCAAAAGTTAGTTTAGGGCAAAAAAATAGTGCATGTTTGGATTTTAAGAAAGCAAAAGAATTAGGTGATGGATCTGCAAATGATGCAATAAAAGAATATTGCAAATAAAAAAGAAGAACAGAAAGAGCTAAAAATATGAGAAATAATATACAACGATCTGAAAAAATAGATATGTACAAAATATTTTTTTTATTAATAATTATTGTTATTACTTTGCCAGGATACTGTCAAAATAATGCTGAGCATTTGCTTTTAGATCAAGGGGATTCAAAATGTCATTTACAAGATTATTCAGGAGCAATTTTATCTTATTCAAAAGCAATTGAAATAAATCCAAAATATGTTGATTCTTACATTAAAAGAGGATTTGTGAAATTTGTGTATCTTAAGGATTATACTGGTGCAATATCTGATTTTACAAAAGCAATTAGTATTAATCCCTTTTGTATAGAGGCTTATAATTATAGGGGCGTAGTAAAGTCTGAAGTTAAGGATGATCAAGGTGCTATTGAAGACTTTACAAAAGCCATTGAACTTGATAATAATGCTAATAATTCATCAGAATATTATTTTAATAGAGCAACATCAAAGACGAGACTTCAAGATTATCTTGGTGCAATTTTAGATTATAATATTATTATAGAGAATAATCCTAAATGGACAGAATGTTATATATCTAGAGGAAATAATAAAAGAGAACTTAAAGACTATAGAGGTGCAATATCAGACTATAATAAAGCAATTGTTATTGAACCAAAGAATGCATCAGCTTATTTTTATAGAGGGTATGCAAAATATTATTTAAATGACTTTAAAGGCGCGATTATTGATTATACAATATCTATTAAATTTGAACCTAAAAATGCAGCTACTTATTATAATAGAGGTCTTGCAAAATTTAAACTAAAACAAAAAAACAATGGATGTATAGATATGAGTAAAGCTGGCGAACTTGGTTATGAAAAAGCTTATGAGGCAATAAGAGAATATTGTCAATAAAAAAAATGATTATTTTTAATAGCTTACTTAAGTATTAATTAAGAAAATATATTTTGTATTTAAAAATAAATTCTTATCTTTGTTTTTTTAATAAATTTAATTTCATAAAAATGAAACTTAAT
>CAIWDQ010000352.1 GCA_903911455.1 uncultured bacterium | reverse complement strand
ATTAAGTGAAATTTTAGGTGAATAAGTATTGGCGACATTCAATTAAGTGGGGGAGACATTTAATTAAGAAAGGGAGACACTCAAATAAGAAAGGGCAACATTCAATTAAGTGAAATTTTAGGTAAATAAGTTTGGGTGGCATTCAATTAAGTGGGGGAGACGTTCAATTAAGTTTTGTCGGTACTCAAATAAGAAAGGGGGACATTCAATTAAGTGGGGGAGACACTCAATTAAGTGATTTTTGAAAAGTATATGTAGTTAGTTTACTTGCTATTGGCAAATTTAGACTTATTTGGGTTAATTCTGAAAAAATAAATCTTGACAAGTTATTAGTATGAGAAGGGGCATGTATCATTTCTACCTTATTTAACTTATTAGAAATGCAAACCAACCACAACGGTAACTTTATTATATTTAAAAAATACATGTGGACAATTGGGACAATAAGGACATTTGCTGAATTGACGAATTGCTGATTTGGTGATTTGGTGATTTAAGAATTTAGGAAGCTCTATCAATTGATTTTGGTAGGGCTTTTTTTAGTTTTTATAGTCCATAGGACTTTAATATCAATAGAAACGAAATATAACAGAAATAATAATTGTCCTTAGGACATCAACAATGTATATTCCCTATGGGAAAATATGAAATTGTGTGTGGTTGTTTTTTCTATTGAGCTTAATCCACTACGTGGAATAGTATTTATATTTTTACAAATGCTATCATTTCTATTATAATTTAATTACTTTTGTAAAATTATTTATTCAAAAAATAAATTGAAATGAAAAGAAATTTAGAAAAGATTATTCTAATTGTAGTTTTACTATTATTAGTTAACTCAACTTTTAAAGGATGGGCACAATCTAACCCAACAACAACAGGACCTATCGGCTCACAATTAGCTTATGGGGTTAATGAAGATATTAAGTTTTGGAATGGTACAGAATGGGTATCTATTCCTTCTGGTTTACCGGGACAATCACTAACATTTAATAATGGAATTCCATCATGGATATATAATCCAAATGGTATTACTACAAATGTTGTAACTAATATTGGAGGTTCATCTGCTATAAGTGGTGGATATATTGCCTCATCAAGTGGTTCACCAATTACTGTAAGAGGTATTTGTTGGAGTACTAATCACAATCCTTCTTTAGCTAATAATTTTACTACAGATGATATTGGTAAAGGAAATTATATAAGTAATCTTACGGGTTTAATAAATAATACTAAATATTATATTAGAGCTTATGCTACCAATAGTAAAGGCACTGCTTATGGTAATGAATTAAGTTTTACAACTGTAATATATCCTGTTATTGATTTTGATGGGAATGGATATGATACTGTTACAATAGGTACTCAAACATGGCTAAAACAAAACTTAAAAGCAACTCATTATAGAAATGGTGGTGCAATACCAAATGTAATTGATGGTGTTACTTGGTCAGGATTAACAACAGGAGCATATTGTAATTATAATAATGATACCAATATTTCTAATACCTATGGCAGATTATATAATTGGTATACTGTAAATGATTCTAGAATGTTATGTCCTACAAGTTGGCATATACCAACTAATGCAGAATGGACAACTCTAACAAGCTATTTGGGAGGTGAGGGTATAGCAGGAGGTAAACTAAAAGAAGTCGGCTTAACCCATTGGCAAAGTCCTAATACTGGAGCAACCAATGAGACAGGTTTTACTGCTCTTTCTGTGGGCTGCCGTGACTACGATGGTTCATACTACGACTTTGGCATCTACGGCTTCTGGTGGAGTTCTACCATGGATATTGCACCATACGCCTTGGGAAGGTACGTGTTCTACAATAGCAGCGTTGCAAACAGCTACCTCAACAGTAAGAAACTTGGGTTTTCTGTACGTTGTATGAAAGATTAATAAATTAATATTGATTAAAAACGGAATAATAAAAGGTCAGGTTAGTTTAATAAAGCAATAAATGAAACCAGGGTATTTAAAGTTTTAACATTGTATTTAAAATTAAGAATATAGATATATAATAAATGGGGAAAAGCAATACAGAATTACTGCAAAACAGCACGAATTATTGGAATTTCTATGAGCACTCTCTTGAATTAAAAGAAGCTGCATTTGAAATATGGCCTTTATTTGAAAAAATAATAAAAGAAGGTAAAGTTGAAACACGCTATTTAGAGAATGGTTTATTTCATGTATTTCTAAATACTATTGCTGTTTCAATTGAAAATCTTATTAAAGGTCGAATAATGTGGAAATATCAAGAAGAAGGACAAAAATTTGATAATTTATGTGAAATAATTAAGAAATGGAAGGGCAGTCATAAAATACTTAAACTTGCAGAAGAAAATTCAATATCATTTACTGAAATAGAAAAAGAATTAATTAAGGAATTAGAACCATATATGGTTTGGGCTGGAAGATTTAGATTGCCAATCCATAAGGATGAAATTCTAAATGAACTAAAAAAGAGTGAACATGGACGCTTTGCTGAATCCGACTTTCAAATAATTAGTAAGTTATTTAAGCGAATGGAAATAGAAATGGGGATAATGATAAAATAGTTTCAAACTTTTAAAAAGCAACTAGAGGTTATCTTTGCTATGCTATTCTTTTATGTTAAATCTAATAAAAAAGGCTCACATTAAACAATAAGAACCTTTCTATTTACTTTTATATTTAAACCTTGCTTAGGATAAAAGAGCGACCCCACTTAGCCTCCACTTGGAGGGGAGGAATTTTATTTCAGGTATTTGTGGAGATT
>CAIWDQ010000351.1 GCA_903911455.1 uncultured bacterium | reverse complement strand
GAACACATTTATTAATAAACTAATTTAAGGTTTATAAATTTAATTATTCTTCTTTTATTTAATAATAGTGATTGATTAATCCATTATTCTAAATAATATGATTTGAGTTGATATACATCTATCTAAAATCATATTAAAACAAAATTAAACTTCATTAATGTTTAATATAAAGACATTTAAGGAGAATAAATTTGAATAATATTAAAACGAATCAATAAGTATTTAAAACGAATCAGTATGGAATTGATTTGAACTAGTATTATATTAGTTTGAAACAATATGCTTTCAATTCGAATCAATATGTATTTAAAGCAAATCAATACGTTTTCAAATCGAATCAATATGTATTCAAAACGATTCAATACGTATTTAAAATGAATCAATACGAAATTAAAATGAATCAATACATATTCAAAACGAATCAATATGTATTCAAAACGAATCAATATTGAATCAAACTAATATAATACTAGTTCAAACCAATTTAATACATATTAAAACCAATTTAACACCTATTTTTTTCAATTAAATACTGAATAGAAATAAATAACTACACAATTGTCTTAATCTAATATAAAAAGAAAAGAAAATCATAATATATTTAGTACTTTTGTTGTTTCAATATTTATGATGAAAAGGAACTGTTTACACTATACTTATAAGTCAATTTTAGTAATGATTCTGATGCTTATTATTACTAATGCATCAGCTCAGAATAATTTTATTAAGACTATTTCTGCAACTTATGGTATTGTAGGCAACTATGGCATTCAATGTAAGGACAATGGTTACCTGGCAGTTGCTACTCTTACTGATTCGGCTTATAGTGATACGAATCAAAATACAGTTTATACATCTGATATTTATGTTATAAAGCTTAATAATATTGGGGATAGTCTTTGGTCGCACCGTTATGGAGGCCTACAAAATGAAAATGCTTTGCAAGTTGCTGAAGCTAATGACAGTAGTATCTACATATTGGGCACTGACAGCCTTAATAATGGACTCCTTATTAAGCTTAAACCTAACGGGAATCTTATCTGGACAAAAACATATGCAAATATCTATTTGCAACAATTGATTATTAAGCAAAACACTGTCCTACTGCTAGGAGAGACTAATTCTAACACTTCCTCAACTATCAACATCAACATACTTAATTGCGATACTTCAGGAGTAGTTACTATTCAGAAAACTTATGGTATTAATAGTAATAACGATTATTTTATTTCTGCTGATACCAGCATTAATAACGGTTTACTTATGTTGGGTAGGAATAATTCTATCACAACTATGTATAAACTAAACAGTCAATTGGATACCCTGTGGACTAAAAGTTATTTTAATAGTAATTATAGGCCAGTTAAAATTATTAATTCTGATGATAATTCAGCTGTTTTAATGTTTAGTTATGGCACTTTCCCTGTGCAGAATATGCAACCAAGAGCAATTAAAATTTCTTTAACGAATGGAAGTATTGTTTGGCAGCAAAATTATTTTGATAATCTAAATTTTGATATTGTTTCGGATATGCTTAAGTACAATAATGATGAAATGGTTGTTGGTGGTACTATAAATCAAAACCTTATAGGTGATAGTAATCAAATGTATGTTATGATTATTGATAAAAACGGTAATCAACTTAGCATGTCAAAGAGAAGTATGTTTGATGCTTCCTATCTTTCGATTGTTTCAATGAAAATTACAGCTGATAATGGAATGTTACTCACCGGAACTAAGAATAATTCGCTTATAATAAGTAAAACAGATAATAGTTTTGTACCTGTTGCTATTAACCAAAACATAAGTAAAAACAAGAGTATCATCCCCTACCCTATTCCTGCAAAAGAGCATCTTACTATTAATTTAAGTAATGAAGAAATACCATCTCAAATCATTATTTATGATATAAATGGGAGGCAAATAATCAATACTATTCTTAATAATAATACCAATAATATAAATATCATAAATCTTGAAACAGGTATTTATATATATGAAATCAAGACAAAAGAAAACATATCAAAAGGAAAAATAATTAAACTATAAGCATATATTATAATCTTATAAATTTTTTAAAGAATATTACAACTTAATTCTGATTGATTAATTGTAATATTGCAAAATCTTAATAATTACACAAAATATAACAAAAGAAACATGACTAAAGTTAAATGGAAACCAGGTACTATGATTTATCCTTTACCAGCTATTATGGTAAGTTGTGGTGCTATTGAAGATGAATTTAATATTATTACAATTGCCTGGACAGGGACTATTTGCTCTAATCCACCTATGTGTTATATTTCAGTTCGTCCCAATCGTCATTCTTATGATATTATTAAACGTAATATGGAGTTTGTAATTAATCTTACTACTAAAGAACTTGCTTTCGCAACGGATTGGTGTGGTGTAAAGTCGGGTAAAGATGTTAATAAGTTTAAAGAAATGAATTTAACACCTGAGAAAGCTCAAATAGTTAAAGCACCTTTAATTGCAGAGAGTCCTGTAAATATCGAATGTATAGTTAAAGAAATTAAACAACTGGGTAGTCATGATATGTTTATTGCCGAAGTAGTTGCAATTAATGCCGATGACAAGTATCTTGATAACGAAACAGGTGCCTTTGATTTCGCAAAAGCTAAACCTCTATGTTATTCACATGGTAAGTATTTTAACTTAGGAGAGTTTTTAGGTGGTTTTGGATTCTCTGTTATGAAACCTAAAACAAAGAAGAAAAAAGGTCTTGATGTCTAATATATAAGTTTTGTTAAAGTATAGTTAATGTAACCAATAAATAAAGTCAATACAAATTTAATTCCTAATTTTACCGACTAATAGAATAACACAATAATGAAAAGAGTCGCAACACTAGTTTTAGTCTTAAGTTTTATAACTTTAAACCTAAATTTATTTTCACAAACAGTAATAACAGGTGTAAAAGCCGATAATCAGATAAAAGGCACTGAGATGATTAGAATAAACGATCAGACCGGCGTTCCTAATTATATTAAATTCAGGCAAGGTTCTGAGGTATCTTATGATATGCTTAGTAGTTTTATTACTGATATTATTAAGCCAACTTCTGAATTTAGTTTTAAACTTATAAATACAGAAGAAGACAATATTGGCAATGTTAATTACAGATACTATCAAACTTATCAGACTCATACAATTCAAGGGGGAATGTTTATTGTGCATGTAAGAAATGGAATGATATTTTCAATTAACGGAGACATCCAGAGACAAATCAGTTTGGGTAATACAATTACTTTATCTGAACAAGATGCTTTAAAAAGTGCTTTATCAGAGATTAATGCTGATCAGTATATGTGGCAAATCCCTGGCGAAGAAGATCTTTTAAAGAAGCAAATGAATGATCCAACTGCTAGTTATTATCCTAAAGGAGAAATAGAACTTTATTATGATAATGCTTCTCAGAAATATTATCATACTTATAAGTTTGATATATATACAAAGAAACCTCTTAGTAGAGCTGATTGTTATGTTGATGCTTCAACAGGTAAAATCTTATTTAAAAATAACAAGATCCATCTTGCTGATGTTGGTGCAACTGCTCTTACAAAATATAGTGGAATACAAAAAATTACTACTGATAGTGTAAGTCCTGTAATATTCAGGCTTAGAGAAGCAGGTAGAGGTAATGGTGTTGAAACATATAATATGCTGACAACTACAAATTATGCAGGGGCAGTAGATTTCCTTGACAGTAATAACTATTGGAATAATGTAAACACAGCTAAAGATGAAGTAGCAACAGATGCTCATTGGGGATCTGAAATGACATATGATTTTTATAAAACTAAATTCAATAGAAATAGCTTAGATGGTAACGGACTTAAACTTTTAAGCTATGTACATTACGATGTTAATTATGCAAATGCTTTCTGGGATGGACAACGAATGACTTATGGTGATGGAAGTACATCTTCGGGTATGGGACCTCTTACTGCTATTGATATATGTGGACACGAAATGACACATGGTGTTGATGCTTTTACAGCAAACTTAAATTATTCATATGAATCAGGAGCTATGAATGAAGGATTCAGTGATATTATGGGTATGGCTGTTAAGTTTTATGCTAAACCTGCAAGTGCTACTTGGTTGATGGGCCCTGATATTGGGGTTGTTATTCGTTCTATGTCAAACCCTAATGCTTATCAACAACCAGATACTTATCATGGTACTTACTGGACTTCTGCTGCAACTGATAACGGTGGAGTTCATACTAATTCAGGTGTTATTAATTATTGGTATTATTTACTTTGTATGGGTGGAACAGGTACTAATGATATTGGGAATACCTTTAATGTTGCTCCTTTAGGTCTAGATACTGCAACCAGAATTGCTTACAGACTTTTAACAACTTATCTTACTCCTGCTTCACAATATGCTGATGCACGATTCTATGCTATTATTGCAGCCAGTGATTTATATGGTGCATGTAGTCCTGCTGTACAAAGCACTACTAATGCGATGTATGCTGTAGGAATTGGGAGTTTATTTACTCCTGGGGTTCAAAGTAATTTCAACACTGATATTACTGCTTTCTGTCAAACACCCGCTAAAATAGTATTTAACAATCAAAGTAATAATGGTCTTTCATATCATTGGGATTTTGGCGATGGAACTACCAGTACAACTTTGAATCCTACTCATATATATAATAATTATGGCAATTATACTGTCAAACTGTTAACTAACGGAGGTGGTTGTGGTATGGATAGTATTACAAAAGTTTCTTACATAAGTGTTCTCCCAACTAATCCTTGTATCTATCAAATGCCAGTTAACGGAATAGGTACTATTTCGGCTTGTTCCGGTATTTTATTAGATAATGGAGCAAGTAGTAATTATATTGATAATACAAATCCAATCACTATTATTGCTCCAACTGGTGCAACTTCATTAGCATTAACATTCTCTAGTTTTAATTATCAAACAGGCTCCGATTTTCTTTCATTATTTAATGGACCTGATACACTAAGTCCTCTTATTGGTAACTATTCAGGCACATCATTACCAGCCGGTGGTTCAATTACTGCATCATCAGGAGCGGTTACTTTAAAACAAAGAACAAATGTTGGGACTACAGCAGCTGGTTTTGTTATGAGCTGGCAAGCAACTTTTGGAACTAATCCAACAGTATGTAATTTTAAAGCATCTGATACTATTAGTTGTTCTGGTATTATTAATTTTAGTGATAATTCATCTAATTGTCCTAATCAATGGCATTGGGACTTTGGTGATGGTGGCACAGATATATCTCAGAATCCTACTCATAATTATCTAAATAACGGAACTTATAATGTAAAGCTAAGAGTAGTTAATCCATATGGTACTGATTCAATAACGAAAGTACATATGATAACTGTCGCTAAGCCTCTCCCTCCTACTCCTGCATTTACTGATACCACACATTGCGGAGCTACAGGGTTTACTGTTTCAGCAACAAAAAACGGAACGGGAAATCTTAAATGGTTTGATTCTCCAACAAGCACTATGCCTATTGATACCGGCTCAACACACACTACTCCTTTACTCACTAATACGCTAACATTATATGTTGAGATGCAACAGGATAATGCTTCTCAATATGGTGGTAAGATGGATTCAACAGGTGGCACTTTTACTAATTACACTCAGAATGCTCAACGTGGTATTATCTTTAATTGTAGTGCAGAAGCTAAACTTGTAAGTGTGTTGGTATGGGCTCAAACAGCAGGCAATCGCACTATTCAATTATGGGATCATAATGACAGTGTAATCTTATCTAAAGTAGTGAATATACCTGCTGGTAAAAGCAGAGTATATTTAAATATTGATTTACCAATACAAGATAGTCTTAAGTTATATGGGCCGGTTACTCCTAATTTATTCAGAGGAAGTACAGCTACTGGTTCTACTTCATATGCTTATCCTTTTTATATAAGTAATCTTGTTACTCTTTTAACTTCAACAGCTACTACTGGTAATCCTAACAATTATTATTACTATTTCTTTAGTTGGGAAGTAAAACCAGCACCATGTAAGAGTAGTAGAGTCGCAGTTAACTTACATATAAGTACCAATCCTCCTAATGCAAGTTTTACTTATAATTCGAATACTGGCAAGTTTATTGATACATCAACACAGGTTATAACTTACAAATGGGATTTTGGTGATGGCAGTCATTCTACCTCAGCTAACCCTATACATTTTTATGCAGTTAATGGAACTTATACAGCTAAACTAATTACTATTAATGCTTGTGGTACCGATTCATCTTCACAAACTATTACTATAACCAATGCTGCAATTAATGAGATTAATTTCTTAAAAGACTTTACTGTTTATCCTAATCCAGCAAACGAATCAGTAACTATAAGTCTTACTTCCGAAACTTCTACTAAAGCTAATCTATTTATTTTTGATTTGATAGGTAAAGCAGTTTACAACGAAGCATTAAATATAAATACAACTGAATACTATCATAAGATTGATATTGGTAAACTTGGTAAAGGTATTTATTTTATAACACTAAAAGCTAATAATACTACTATTTCAAGGAAACTTATTGTATATTAAAGTTAGTATCTAAATAATATATCTTATAATAAGAATCCCCGTTAACGTATTGTTAGCGGGGATTCTTTTTTTGTTGATGTAAGAGAGTTTGTAATAGTTCGCTGCTATGCAACTTTTGTTTGTCGTTGTAGCTTTTCTACAAATAGGTCGTCACTACGCAACTGATATTTCTTTTTTCACAAACCATACCGTAATTCGTAATTCGTAATTCGTAATTGTTTCCAGCAGCGTATTTGCGTCCTATTTATAGTACGTGTCACACCACGAAAATGTACAAGCCGCGTAGCGGCGACCTATTTAGATGGAAATAATTGGGTTTTAAATTATGAGAATTAACATAATCTATTTACTCTTCTTCAATCCACTCAAATAAATACTTCTCATTATATTCTATATGAAACTCTTTGAGGAGTTCTAAATATTCTTCCTTAAAGGTTTGTTTTTTATGATGCTCTTGTTGATTCATTATATATTTATAAACATAATCAATTTGTGAATGAGAATATGAAAAAACTCCGTAACCACGTTGCCATTCAAACTTACCATTTATCCAATGTTTTTCATTTATAAATTTTGATGAGATCGCTTTAACTTCTTCCATAAATTCGGCATGGGACTGTGTATTTCCAAAGCCGACAAATAAATGCATATGGTCAGGAACATTGTTAATAGCAATCAATTTATGCTTTCTATTTTGGACAACTCCAGTAATGTACTTTTGTAATTCATCGTTATGCTTGTTATTTATCAAACTTAACTTTCCTTTTACTGTAAAAACGAATTGCAGGTAAACCTGACTGTATACATTTGCCATAATTATAATTTTTAATAGGTCGCTGCTACGCAGCTTTTGTTTGTTGTTATTACTTTTCTACAAAGAGGTCGTCGCTACGCGACTAATGTTAATTAATTAAAATTGTTCTTATAACATAACATTATTAACATTTTAATATTGTTTGATTTCAAATTTAAAGTTTCCAGCAGCATAGCTGCGTACTATTTGTAGTACGAACCAAACCCGTGAAATGTAAAAGCCGCGTAGCGGTGACCTATTGAAATCTTATTTTTTGTTAATTAGTAATAGGTCGCTTCTCCGCAGCTGTTGTTTGCTGTTTTTTCTTTTCTACAAAAAGGTCGTCGCTAAGCAGCTATTAATATTCATTATTTTTAATTTATTTACCAAAACTTCAATCTAATTTTAACGATGTTTTTATTCAAAAAAACGCTCATATCTCAAAAACAATATAACATGTTAGATACACTAAACTAACATGTTATATTTCTGCTTCTGGAGGATGCCTACCTTATTCAGGTCTCCATCCTTGGTCCGAACGTCCCCGCCGACCATCCGAACGACCTCTGAGACCATCCGAACGTCTCCACCAACCATCCGAACGTCTCTGCCGACCATCCGAACGTCCCAGCCGACTATCCGAACGTCCTCCGAGACCATCTGAACGTCCATGCCAACCATCGGGACGTCCTCCGAGACCATCCGAACGTCCCAGCCAACCATCTGAACGTCCTCCGAGACCATCCGAACGTCTCTAACGACCTTAACAAGGAGAATCCCGACCATCTTACCAAAGACACCCAAGCTTATCAGTTCGTTTATTTCAATAAAAAAGTGCCTAAAGTATTTAAGACAATCGTCTTAGATAACTTTAGGCACTTCTTAATCTAGTAACCCAAAATTCCTTTTTATATTAAACTATTGGTGAAATTTCTTCAGCTACTATAGGTCCTCCTGGAAACCTTTTAGAAAGTTCTGTTTCTGCTATTTTTGCTCCTGATACATTTCTTAAAGCTCCATCTTTTACCATTTTATAAATAGATAATGCAGCTATGTATGCATCTTTTCCACATATTAAAATAGAATCATCCAATTTAGAAGTAATTTCTAACATCGAACGTAAAATTGTCTGCATTGCTATTACAGCATCCAGATCTTTCTTAAATTCAACTAAATCCACATAAGGAGGACGTAAGTTAGGATTCAAGGTTGCAAACTCAAGTGCTTTGGAGCAAAAAGCAATTGTTTTGTCACCCATCTTTAACATAGATTTTCTTTTACCTGGTGTTAAATTTAATAATGTTGACGGCAACATTGATTTAACACTTGCTATATGGCCTAAAATTAGCACCATATTTGGATCAGTAATTTCAATTGACATTTCATTTTCTTCTGACATTGTAATTTTTTTTTAAGATTATTAAAATTGTTATTGTTTAAAACATGGCAAAATTACTACCATTCGGAAAAGCAACTGTTACATAATTAAATATATTTGTTACACGATTCACACATTTTGAAAAAATGTTGGATTTAAAAGAAATTAAATTAAAACAGGAATATTTATTAAAGAAATCTCAACTTAATGTTACCTCACCAAAGTTACACTTCCTGTACGTTTAAAAGTTACATTACTGTATTTAACAGTACCTGTAACCAGATATACATACACTGCATTTGGTGCAGGTTTATGACTGTAGGTTCCATCCCAACCAAAGTTTTTATCTTCACTTTCGAATACCAAATCACCCCAACGATTGTAAATGTATAGTTTAAACTTAGTAAATTGAAGAGCAGTTTCAATTTTGAAAACATCATTCAATCCATCACCATCAGGAGTAAATGCATTTGGAATAAAGATATCAGGAATAGAACAATCTTTATATGTAACAACAATAGTATCACTTGCAGTACAAGTACTATCTATCATTAATCGAACCCAATATACTCCTTCTTTCTTAACATAAAATGTAGAGTTCTTACTATTATCCTGCCAAAGATAAGTTGCATACTGACATGTAGCATCCAGATTTAATACCATACCAAAACATAATAAAGTATCAAGACCCAAATTTACAGTTGGAGTTGGGATTGTTAATAAATTAGTAGTAATAACACTATCACATCCAATATCCGACAATAAAGTATCTTGATAAACCCCGGTATTAATATAATTATGTATACCTACCTTTACAGTATCACCCGAACATATAACAGGTGACAGCGAAGTATATTTAGTAGGTTTAACAGTAAGATTAGTTTTAACTACACTATCACATCCTGAAAAGGCAACTAAAGTATCAACATAAGTTCCAGTTGTAGTATAAGAATGAATACCTATATTAAACACCTCCCCCTGACAAATATAAGGATTAATTGTATTATGAAGTTGAGGTATAACTGTTAAATGTGTAGTAATAATACTATCGCATCCTTTAGTAGTTTGCAATGTATCGTTATAAACTCCATTTACTGAATAATAATGTATCCCTATATGAAACGTCTGACCAATACAAATAGAATTATATCTATTAATATCATACGTACTATTTACAGTTAAATGAGTGGTAATAATACTGTCACAATTAGCAATTGATTTTAATGAATCAATATAAGTTCCTGCTGTAGTATAAATATGAGTCCCTACGTGATACGATTGCCCCTGACAAATTACTTTGTTTACACTAGGATTATAAGTTGGTTTTACTATTAGATGAGTCGTAATAATACTATCACAATTTAAATAAGTATTTAAGGTATCAATATATGTACCTGTAGCAGAATATATATGTATGCCTACCTGATAAGTCTGTCCCTGACAAATTGTTTTGTTAACACTTAAATTAACAACAGGATTAACAAACAAATGAGTAGTAATAATACTATCGCAATTAACTGATGTCTTCAACGAATCAATAAAAGTACCTGCTAATGTATAAGTGTGTATCCCTACATGATAGGTTTTACCCTGGCATATGGTTTTATTAACAACAGGACTTACATTAGGATAAACAATTAAATTAGTTGTAACAATACTATCACAATTGTAAACTGTTTTTAATGAATCTAAATAAGTTCCGGATGAAGAATAATAATGCGTACCTATATGATAAGTCTGCCCTTGACAAATTGATTTATTTGTAGAAAGATTATACGATGATTTAACAGTTAAATTAGTAGTAACAGTACTATCACAACCGTTAGAAGAAGTATATGTAACCGGATAAACACCGGTTGTAGTTACAATGTTTCCATTAGGAAGGGTATAACTTCCCCCCTGACATATACTAACATTAACTACAGGTGGCGAAAGATTAGGCAAAACAGTAATAGTTTTAATCATAGTATCTCTACAACCACTGGCAAGGGTATCAATTAACCTCACTATATAAGTTCCGGGAGTAGTAAATGTATGAGAAACTACCGACCCCATATTAGTAGAATTGCCGGGCGAACCTGGATTCCCAAAGTTCCAATTCCAGAAATATAGAGGGACATTACTTGTAGATCCATACGTAAACGTAGCAGGAACATTAGCACAAGCAGGTGCTAACTGAAAATCAGAATTAATAATATTATGAACTATCAATGTTCTTAGAGTATCTATACAAGCAGGATTAGATTTAGAAACAATTGCACACCAAAATAAACTACTATCAACCGGGTTATTAAGTATTATTGATTGAGTAGTATCACCCCCCGGATACCATTTGTACCTAAAGCCATTAGGAGCTGTTAATGTGGCTTGCAAACTTCCAACACAATAAGTAATATTAATACGTCGGGGAACACATAAAGCATAAAAGTAAGCATATCCAAAATGACCACCTGCCCCACAATCCTGAGCAATAAATTGTATCTTGATAGTTTGTCCGTGATAAGGTTTTAAACTCATTCCTATTGTTTGCCAATCAAACCAATTAATAATATGACCGTAAGCGGTGCAATTATTAACAAAAGTTCCGGGTGTACCTGCAACATAGGTAAAACAAGCACATGTATTTGTTAATGGGACACCACTTTGATTAAGAATACGAATTTGAAAATAAGGTTGCTGATTACATGGATGACTTGGATTTTCTAATACAGCAGCATAATTATATACAAATAATCCTGAAATATTAGTATCAACAGTTATCTGATACATCAATTGTGAAGATTGGTATAAAGTATGCCAACTGTTTAAACGAACAACCTGATTAACTCCTGGAGGAATTTTCTTTAAAACAAAATTAGTTAAGGAATCATAACCACCATTAGGATAATTTGTATTTTGAGGAGTAATGATTGTATGGAGTGATGGTTGAGCAAGAGTTGAAGTAGTGTAAAATCCAGAAGCACCACAATATATACTTGGGAGAGGTGACATAGCAACACAATTGGGAAAAGTACCGTTTTCAGTTGCTGTATAACATGTAGTAGAATTAGGAAGACAATAACAACCTGTCCAGTTGGCAAAATTATTTAATGAGAAATCACTATTTGCGCATTGAGTTGGAATTACAATTTGAGCTTTTAAACTAAAGCTAAATATTAAAAAGAATAGCAAGGGGCATATTATTGATATTTTTTTTCTAAAAGAAACCCTTTTCATAATAAATGTTTTTAAATTTCCATTTAATCTTATCTATTTTCGTATAAACTCAACACATTTTTTTTCAAAAGAATAAAATTATTAATAATTTTTTGT
>CAIWDQ010000350.1 GCA_903911455.1 uncultured bacterium | reverse complement strand
TTTCAGATAAGAAAATTTTCAATAAATATACTATTAATAATTATTTTAATAGCCCCTATTTATGCTTTATTAGTTTATTATTTTGCAAAATTTCTTAATCAAAGTGTATTAAATCAATCCGAATCTGTTTATTATAATCAATTTAAAGATTCTCCTGCTCCAATATTTTATACATTAATATCTATAGCTTTATTTCCCGCTATCTTTGAGGAGATTGCTTTTAGAGGTATAGTTTTTAATGAATCGCTTAAAATGATGAGACTCAAACCAACTATTTTAATAACTTCATTACTTTTTACATTACTACATTTATCATTTTTATCTTTTATATGGATATTTCCACTCGGAATAGTATTTGGTTATCTTAGAGCAAAGTACAGAACATTACTTTATGGAATGATTTTACATTTCATTTATAATGCGTCAATTGTATTAATACAACTATTATTGACTTAATCCCTTTCTCTTACTTGTTCCACATCAGTTATATCACAAACTCTAAGTGGTCTATCTCGCTTTTATAAAGAATATAATTAACGGCTCTTTGAATATCAATAACCCTCCAACCCCAATGCGTTTTAAATAACTTACGGCATTCAGAAGCTGCGTTCTCTCTGGTAGCTTTCGTATTTCGCTGATAAAGCAAAATAAAATCTTTCATGTCCTGATAAACATCGGCTACCAACTCTGATACACTATATTTTGTAGGCTTAGTTTCGCTTTGATCATCCGGATTAATAACCCAGAAGTCGTCGAACTTACCCATTACTTTTTTAGTGTCTAAATAAATGGTTTCCCAGTTCTGTTCAGTCACATAACGTTCGTTAGCTTCGGGGTTAGCTACTTTAACATAAGGCATAAGTGCGCCTTTGATATACATCAAAGGGCAAACTTTCTGTAAATAGTTCAATACATCTTCTCTTGTATTCTTTTCGATAGATTCGGCAAAGATACAATAGTCATTCGCTACAGTAAGCATTTCGATTACTTGTTTCGAAATTTCAGGCTCAATTGGAGTTTCCATATTTTTATTATTTTTTTATGATTCGTTATAACCAAACAGTTTTTTATTCTTAATCACATCCTCAATATATTTAGGCACCATACGTTCCCAGCCTTTTTCGTTGTTCTTAATCATATTTAAAACAATATGAGGATAAGTAGTGATAATAGATTTCTTAGCATTTTTGATATCCAGTATCTGACGGTTCTCTATTAAATGCAAATAAAGGTATTTTATTTTGTCGGGGACTTTAAAATTTGCAGTTGTTATCAATTCGCCGGTCTCTTCATCAATGGAAGGATATATATAAAGCTTCATGTTATCAAGAAATAAACGGCCAAAAGCTTCTATAATTCCTCCTTTAAGATGCGTGTAATAATCTTCATCAATAATATAACCAAAAGTATGCATGCTTACGACTATGCGAAGATTTTTAATCTTAAACTGAGAGAAATACGAAACCAATTTATAGTACTCTTTAAAATTAGAAACCATCACACTTTGCCCCATACCATTTAAAATATCAACTCTATCAAGGAAATCTCTTTCGTGCAGACTTCCATCTTCTAAAAGATTATTTAAAGTAAGTTCACATATTGCAACGGTTGTCTCTTTTTCGTAACTTTCGTCTTTTTTAAACATGCCGAAACTTGTTTTCAACATATCAAAGCCTAAATAAGTTATAGGACGGAAACTACCACGAAAGGCGAGTACATTTTTATTATATAATAGATCAGAAGGCTCATACACTTCACCGTAACGATTAAACATTATAGCTTTAGCCATTCCATTCTTCACTAACTGAACTCCTAGCAAACGATTATCAACATAATTGAGTTGAGGACCTTTCATGTTAACCATAGTTATCTCAATTCTATCCGAATCAAGGTCATGCATCAAAGACTGAAGGAAATCGACAGGCTGATCATGAAAATAAAAACAAGCATAAATAAGATTGATGCCTATTACTCCAAGTGTATTTTGTTGCAAAAGATTATCGTTTTCGAGCAACTTAACGTGAATAACTACTTCGTTAGGCTCTTCATTGTATCCCAACTGAAAACGCATACCTAACCACCCATGGCTCTCGTTGCTTTTATGAAAATTAATAGTAGTAACAGTATTGGCAAATACAAAAAAACAGGTTCTATTTCCTTTCTTATCGGCTAATATCCTTATCAATTCTTCATATTCCTTATCTAGCATCTTGCGCAAACGAATCTGAGAAACATATCTTTCATTTTTATCTTTTCCGTACAAAGCATCACTATAGGCCATGTCGTAAGCCGAAATAGATTTGGCGATAGTACCTGAAGCACCACCTGCCTGAAAGAAATTTCTTGCAACTTCCTGTCCACCTCCTATCTCTGCAATGCTTCCATAAAATCTTGCATCAAGATTAATTTCTAATGCTTTCCGTGTTGTAATCTGAATTTCTCTTGCCATTTTTCGATCAAAAAATTGATTTCTTAATTCATAAACAAAAATAATCATTTTATGTTAAAAATACTTAAGCTTTCTCTTATTTATTATCTCTTAACATTTATAAAGGGATAAATTGTGTTACTTTGCAAACAGAAACACAACATATACTATTTATTTCACAAAAACTTAATGAATTTTACCAAAAAAGCTTCTATATTATTCCTTTTTATCTTAAGTATTTTCGCTACTGGAACTGTTAAAGCACAGTTTATAACAGATAGTGTTAATGGTGTTCGTATTGATACATCTTGTCACGTAGTTATCGATACAATATCAGAAGTTGTAATGGATACTGCTCAGTTTGAGGATATTTATTTACCCGAAGATGCACAGTTTATCCCTGCGGATGTATTGTATCATAGCAATTGGAATAATACTGATGTTAAGTTAAGGAGCGAGAAGCTTTTTGAAAAAAATGCCAGATATATTTTGCCTCTCGTAAAGTGCGAAGAACACCATTTTGTATATCCCTGCGACAATGGAAAGGTAATTTCTCCTTTCGGATATAGAGGAAGGCGGATACATACGGGTACTGATATAAAACTTAATTTAAATGATGATGTTTACGCTTCCTTTGATGGGGTGGTGAGAATGGCAAAGAGGTACAGTGGCTATGGAAATGTTGTTGTGATACGTCATTATAATGGCTTGGAAACCTTATATGGTCATCTTAATAAAATAAAAGTAAAAGTTAATCAGAAAGTAAAGTCAGGTGATGTAATTGGCTTAGGTGGACGGACAGGTAGAGCAACTACTACGCATCTCCACTTCGAAACAAGGTTTTTAGGAGATGCTTTTAATTCGAATAAACTTGTAGATTATGATAAATTTAAACTCTTAAATGATACTATTATCATAACTAAGAATACTTTTAACTTACGCAAAGGGAATTCTAATGATGATGTGGAAGAAGTGTATATCATCAATAAAAAAGGTAAAAAGGTAAAAGTTAAAAGAAGAGTTAAACATAAAACTAAAGGTAAAGCTAAAGTCAAATCTAAAGGGAAACAAACTAAAAGTAAGTCTACTTCCGATAAAAACTCTTATGAAGTTAAACAAGGAGAAACTTTAGGGGAGATTGCAAAAAGAAATCATACTACAGTTAAAAAACTTCAGTCAATAAATAAGATTGGTAAGAAGAAGATGATACGTGCCGGGCAAAAGATTAAAGTTGATTAATTTTTTTGCTTAATCAAGAAATAAACAGTAGTTGTAAAGAAATCCCTTATCCAGGGAATAATTCCTATTAGTGTACTCAATCTACGTGGTTTTAAACCAAATTTAAACTTATAATTTGGATTTATAAACCAATATTCTGCCAGAGTAGTTGCAAATCCATTTAATGCTGCTTCTT
The DNA here is from genome assembly GCA_903911455.1 of uncultured bacterium. GTDB lineage: Bacteria > Bacteroidota > Bacteroidia > Bacteroidales > JACABE01 > JBAXLO01. Next base: position 1,059 of record CAIWDQ010000350.1, on the reverse strand, counting down.
TTTTAAAGCCATTTATACTAATACGGGTAGTTTTAATGTCTTCCCAGAAATCAATGTTAGGTTCTTTATCCCATTTAAGCAATTGCTTTGTAAGGAACATAGGTAATAAATGGAAATATGGGAATTTAGAATACAATTTGTTCTGTAGCATCTGCTGATGCCCTCCAAAAGGCATACACCAAGGTGGCATTGCTATGAAAACATATCCTTCAGGTTTCAGAAACTCTTTAAACTTATTATAAACCTTTTCTCTTCCGTGTATATGTTCAATTACATCCTTAAGTATAATGAAATCAAACTTCCCTCCTACCTGTTCTACATTTATATCAAAGACATCACTTGCAAAAAAGCTAACTAATCCTGATTCAAATTCGGTTTTCATTAAGTTTTTGGCCAGACTTACTCTGTGTTCACTGATTTCAATTCCAACACAAGTTTGTCCTAATTCGGTGAATGCTTTTAATACTCCGGCTTCAGCTGATCCTATCTCTAATATTCTTAGTTTTTGATTAAAATCTAAGTACTTTTGAGCTACAGGCACAATAAATTCTTTTGAATGTAAATATTGATAGTTAAAATATCTTTCTGCGTCGTTGTGAAAATCGTAAACCATTATAAATTTATTTAATTTTTCAGTTGCCAAAATTATAAATAAAACAGATATGATAAGTTTTTATTTATAAGATAAGTTTAAACAGTTAAATAAAGGGATTTGTTTTTAAATATTGTGGTTATATTTAAGGTTTCATCAAAAAGAGCCCTTGATTTTGATCATATTTTTTTTAAATTGGCGTATATTTTTTTTAAATCAGTCGATATTTTTTTTGTAATTATTCGATATTTTTTTATCGAGAGCACGATTTTTTATCATAAGTTGATATTTTTTTAAAATGGAATTTTATTTTTTATGCAAGAATATGATATTTATTTTTCGAAGGTATATTTTTTAATCTAAAGTCGATATTTTTTTATGTCGATTGCTATTTGAGAATTTTAGGGCGGTAATTTTTTCTTCAGTATAAATTCTGTTAATATTGCCCGGGTCCAATACTGAAATAT
>CAIWDQ010000349.1 GCA_903911455.1 uncultured bacterium | reverse complement strand
TTCTTTTAATTCCTTGTTTGAGTTTTATTTCCAAAGAAATGTTTTCGTAGTTTTCTGGCGAACCAATGTTGTAAATGCACGAAACCGAAGCCACCACAATTACATCTTTTCTGGTTGTCACATCTTGAACCGCCGCGTGCCTCAGCCTGTCTATTTCTTCGTTAATTTTCCCATCTTATATATTGTATCTTTAAACTTAAAGTCCTCTGAGATAAGACAAAGATAATTACCGAAAGATATTAAGTTGATGAGGTATCTTACAAGATAATTATCGAAAAACAAAATATTAATAAACTCTAATAACTTTTTGGACTAACACTAAAAAAGAAAGCCCACCTGGTGGCGGGCTCTCGCTAAAACAATTACATTAATTAAACAAAACAGCGTATCATTAAAAGGCATAGGTTAAACCTGCCATCATATTAAAACGTTGGTTCGGATAATTATACCAGTATGAATAACGCATTGCCGTTAGGTTATTCAGATTTAAGAATGCTGAAAATATCTTTGTTAATCTATATTCTATACCTAAATTAAAATCTATCATACCACTTATTTCCTGAGACACAACTTTGTTAGCTACAAATGTACGAGCATACATCTTATCAAAAGCAAAAATATCAGCATGAGTTATAATCTTATTATTTATGTTATAATAAAAAGATAAGGTTGCATCCAACGATGGTTTATGCCATGCTTCAGTTTCATTTTTAGCAGAATATTGATTCCAGTTTCCTTTAATCAAAATAGTGAACTTATCATCGTATCTCCATTGCAGTTCACTATTTATATTAAATACATTTACATTATCGTAAACAATAGTAAATCTATTCATACTAGCAACATTAGTATCATTAACGAATAGTGGCATACCATCAATATACTTATTAGAAAGTCGGGCTGTAAAATCAATAGTCTTAGTAAGACTAGAGTTTATCCCGCCATAAAATTCAAATTTATTACTTGAATATCCCATTGGTACACTACTCTCAACAAATGGATTAACATCTGTAATAGATTTAAAACTATTACGAGTAACTTCTCCTTTAATGCCTGCAAAAGCCTTAAGAACTTTAGGTACTACTGCCAGACTACCTTCTATAACAGGATAAATATATATCTTACTAACACTACCGGTTGTAAAACTAACATTTAAAGCAGCCAAAAACATATATTCATTATAATGAGTACTAATATATGGCAATAACTTTATAAGTGCATTATTAGCTGTTGAAATAGTTGCTCCACTATTATTATAGAAATCTACATCAGCCTTTAAACCTATAGTTTGTCTGTCGGTAGCTTTAAAAAGTTTAAAACTTTGATCAACATCTATCTTAAGCTTTACATTATTTTCTCCATAGCTATAATTATCTGCCAAATGAGAATAACCTAGTGTAAAGCGATGATTCAATGAATTTGAATCAACATAATTACTATAATAAGATGCATTAAAACCAACATAAGCATAGTGTTGAGTATTATCAATTGAATTCATAACAGTATTCATTGAATGATCGTATCCATAATATTTCATTGCATTTCTGCTAAAGAAAACTTCAGCATCCATAGTAGCACTCTTTAGATACTTTTTACCATATAAATCAAGGTTAAGATCAGAATAATTAGAATTATCATAATCACCTATAGACCCTGAAGAACCAAGATATTTTACATGTAACCCAAGGCTTGTAGTTCTTGAGCGAGTACTATTAGCATACAATTCAACATAAGGAGTAGTGTAATTACCAAAGCCCGCTTTAATAAGATTCTTATAGAGTTTATTTACAGGCTCTCCTACTACCTTAGCAGCTTTAATCGGCTCTAATGTAATTGTAGTATTTATGTCTTTTGATTCAATAGTATATTTTAGTTTTGGAGCTTCAAAAACAGTATCCTTCATAGTAGGATTAAAAGTTATTTTATAAGCATCCGAAAGAGTAGGTTCGTAAGCAGCAACTACTGTAACCGTATTATCAATAATACCTGTTTGAGCTACACTAAACTTATTTGCAATAACTACAAATAGGAGCATTAAGAATGTCTTTTTAATTAAAGACATCTTTATAGTATGATTTCCTAACATCATTCTGAGTATATTTTTAGTTTTTGTCATTATTCAAATGTTTTATTAAAAGGATTTTTCTTCTTCTTTAGTTTCTTTTTTAGAATCACCATCAATATTTATCTTGATTTCATCCTCTTTCACTTTCTTTTGATCTGCATCCTTTTTCTTTTGGTCTTCTTTCTGTTTCTCAAGATTAATATCTGCAGCAAGTTTTTCTTTAGCAAGAGCTACAAGGTCAGCTCCATCATATTTATCAATTATACTTTGTAAAGTAGCTTTAGCCTGTGGGAAATTATCCTGTTTCACATAAATATCTGACCAAAGAATAAGCATTCTTGCCAGCCAGTAATCACTTGAAGGAGTTCCACTGATAAATTCATAGATAATGTTTTCTGAGAGTGTATAGAAACCTAAGTTATATTGTATCAAAGCAAGATTATATTTAGCTTCAGCACTAATCTCACCATTCTTAGATTTAGATAAGACATTATATTCAGCTTGAGCTTGTGAAGTACTATCCATTGCAATATATGATTTAGCAATAATCTGATGAGCTTCATCTGATTGTTCACTAGTAATCTTTGGTGTAGATAATACATTATTAGCAGCAAGAATAGCTTTAGTATGTTTGCTAAGTTTAAAAGCTGAACGCATAATACCTGTACGTGCAGTTAAGATATTGCTATTATATTCAGCATCATCTTCTAGTTTTTGGAAATAAATAAGAGCTTTATCATAATTCTTCTTTTCAAAAGTAATTGAAGAAGCATTTAACAATGCCTTCTCAGTAAACTTTGATTTAGGTGCATTTATTACAAATTCATATCCGGTTAAAGCATTTTCAAATCTTCCTCCTCTATAATCACAATCTGCTTTATAGTAGTTAGCCGAAACAAGAAATGCCCCACTAGGATACTGAGTTATATACTTTCCAAAAGCTGTAGAGGAATTATCACAATCACCATTAAAGTATAAATTCTCTGCAGAAGTATAAGATAGTGAATCATTCTTTTCAACTGTAAAACTATTTGCAAATGGAGTTCCTTTAACCCAATCAATAAATATATCAATCTTGCCTAGTTCTAAATAAATGTTTTGCATGGTTGCCAAAGCTTCTTTAGCTGAAGTAGTTCCAGGGTATCTACTAATAACTGTTTTAAAGGTTTCAATAGCATCGTCATAGTTTTTCATATTGCGTTGTATCAACCCAATATTCTTTAAAGCTTCCTTAGCAAAAGTACTCTTTGGATAATCTTTATAAATTTCCTGATAATACTTCAAAGCTTTTTCATTGTTCTCAGTTATAAGATAAGTATTTGCAAGTTCATATTTAGCGGCTGCCAGATAAGTTGACTTCTTATAATAATTAATTAAAGTATTAAAAGTATTTATTTTTGATTCAAATTTACCTTGAACACCTAACGAAAGTGCTTTTTGATACAAAGCATAATCAGCATCCGACTGTTTAAGATCAATAGCATTGTTATAATTATCAATTGCATTTGAATATTCTTTATTTATAAAATAGCAATCAGCTGTACGCAGATAAGCATCATTTATAACCTTTACAGCTTCATTCTTTCTGTTTAGAATAAACTTCTTAAAGTAACCCAAAGCTTCTGAATAATTCTTTTGTGTAAAGTAAGTATAACCTATGTTATAGTTAACCAGATTATATTCGGGCATACTAAATGCACCCGGACAAGTTAGGAATTTCTTATAGCTCTTTTGTGCTTCAATATACGAATTACTACGGTAATAACCTTCGGCTAACCAATAATGACTTAATGCAACAATAGATTCATTATAATCAAAGTCCAGTGCTTTTTTAAATAGAACAGAAGCATCTTCTATCTTGCCTTCATTAAATAATTCAACACCGCGATTGAATGCAATCCTTTGATAGGCTTCATTAAGTTTAGCATCTCTCTTCTTAATGTTTTCAATTGACTTTAAAGCTTCTTTATAATTCTTAGTAGTAAGATACAAACTAACCAGATAAGTATTTATCTCATCTTGTTTACTTGTGTTAGGATAGTCTTTCAGGTATTTCTGAGATC
>CAIWDQ010000348.1 GCA_903911455.1 uncultured bacterium | reverse complement strand
TTTATAAGTATGATCTTTAAGTGCTTTATTTTTGACATTAACATTAATTATCTTTGCTTTATCAGGATACGATAAGAAGTATTCTATTTTTTATCTAAGCACCTCCCCCGATTGTTACTCCTTGTTTTATTATTGCATTTTGTCCTATCCAAACATCGTGACCGATTACCGTCCGTTTAATATCCACCCTTGTATGGGTGGAGAATTTTTCTTTTACACTATCCCTACCTTCATAAAACACAGGGGACGTAGATACACAATCCATAGGATGTATACTGCTATTAATTACTGAACAACCCCGAGGTTTTTTTAATATTTTTTACCATAAATACATTAATGTCATATATTTTATCCAAACTTAAATAAATAATAAAATTTTCAATAGTTAAAATATGTAATTTATATTGTATAAAATATTTTATTAGTCATCTTTAAGCGCAGCAATGAGTGACTTTAATTTTCAGAAATATCAATAAAATGCCTAAACCAAAGTTCTACGGACAATAACCGAAACAGCATCGTAGAATTATTGCTTGATTTACTAATATTCCTATCAATCATAGATTTTAATCCATTCCTTTCAAAAACACCTCTATTCAAGCATTTATCAGATAGGAGAATCTTGTTTGCTTCAGTCTCTAAATTCTCAAATTGTTGAGACAATGGAGTATTAAATCCAAATTTAATTGGATTATCAAGTATAAATGAAGGAACAATTCCTTTCATTGAGCATCTATGGATATATTTACCAAGTCCATTATTCATTTTAAACCAGAACGGTAATTGAAACGAAAATTCAACTAAATTAACATCCATAAACGGTAATCTACCCTCAATTGATTTAGACATAGAAATAGCATCGCCGTAATGTAACAAATTAACCAATCCACCAGTATGAGATTTAAATAACTCTTCATTAAAATATTCATTAAAACCGGATGGCTCAAATGGATAATCTTTTATGCGCTTATAGGATTTTAGTTTAGGTCCAAATACTTTATTGTAACCATTTAAAATATAGAAAAATCGTTCTATTGCATCATTATTCATTAATCGAGTAAATTGCTTAATTGTATAAATTAATGAATATGACTTTTTAAAAACGATGAATTCCTTAATTATTTTATTTATATTCATGCGTTTTAAATACTCCCATAATAAAGCAGGAAAAGTATTAAGTACATACCCAGAAAGTAGCTCATCTGCACCTTGCCCTTCCAAAACGACCTTAACATGATTTTTTGCAGATTTCATGATTTTTGATAAGGGAATTGTTGCGGGTGAAGAGTGTCCAGACTCTAAAAAATAGATGACTTCATAAAGATCTTTACAGAAATCTTTACTATTACTATTAATTAAATGCGAATCCAGATTTAACTCATGGGCGAGTTTTTTTACTAAACTACCTTCATCTATAGTAATATCATTTGCAAATACATTTTTATCACGACTACTATATTCATTAGTTTTAAAAACTGCTGTAAAAGTTTTATGCTCTTCATCATAAAAATTTCTTAATACCGACACAATTGATCCCGAATCTACTCCTGAAGAAAGTGTACTTCCAACGGCAACATCACTTCTCATTCTTAGTTTTACCGCATCAATAAAAAGTTCTTTATATCGATCTGTAGCATCCTCAAAACTAATATTTTGTAGGGTCTTTTTTGGATAATCCCAATATCTGGTTATTGTTATTTCCCCGTTTGCCCATATTAAGTTATGCGCAGGAAGTAGCCTGTAAATACCACTAAACCAGGTTTCTTCAATTTGCGCCCCCAAACTATTGCGACAATAATTAGCGATTACGTTGTAATTGGGTATCCGTAGTTGAGGGAAATAATTTAAAATTGATTTAATTTCAGAAGAAAATACTAATTGATTATCTACGATTGAATAATTAAAGGGTTTTACACCAAACCTATCTCTTGAACAAAAAAGGGTGTTTTCTTTAATATTGTAAATTGCAAATGCCCAATCACCATTAAACTTATTAACACAGACACTTCCCCACTCAATAAATGAGTTTAATAGTACTTCAGTGTCACTGTTTGTTCTAAATATATATCCTATTAATTCAAGCTCTGTTCTTATTTCTAAGTAATTGTAAATTTCTCCATTAAAGACAATAACAAAATTTTGACAGTTTGAAAAAAATGGCTGATTGCTTTCTTTACGTAAATCAAGTATCGACAACCTTAAATGCGCTAAATGTATTCTATTTTCAATGCCCCACTGCCCATATGCATCAGGCCCTCTATGGTGCATAAGTTTGGCAGATTGCTCCACTTTATTTTTATCAATTGATTCTTTAGATGAATGAGTAACTAAACCGAATATTCCACACATAATTATATGATTACTTGTTGTTATTTAAAAAAATAAGATAATTTACTGTAATTCAATGGCTCACCAAGGTATTAGATCTGGAACATGGTATTCCTTCGCATGACACGTTCGGCAACGTATTCGCAGTGATTGATATCGAACAGTTCGGAGCGTGCTTCAGTCGCTGGGAGTCCGATTCAGTGGCGTGTAGATCATCGCCATTGACTGGAGGTGTCTACGTGGCAGCATGGATACTGCTACCAAGAAGGCGGCTCTTTATATGGTCAGCGTGTGCGTGATACAAAAACAGTTAGTGCTGAGTCAGCAGAAGGTAGACGAAAAGTTAAATGAGATTACTGCTATTCCTAACCTATTGATGCAATTTAATATAACGGGGACTGTCGTGTACAGAGAAATTATTTGTTGTAATTTTGTAAATCAAACGTCAATGTCTTCTAAAAAAGACAACAAACGTTTAGCTTGAATATAATTGCTTTTATTTTCAAGTACAAATTGTTTTGCATGGTAACCAAATTTATGTAACTCTTCTTTTGGTTTCAATAGCAAATTATTAAGGGTTTGATAGATTCCATCTATACTCTCATCGGTAAATAAATAAACAAATGGGATATGTTCTATAGGCATACCAGGCAACAGTGTTGTCACTATTGGGGTACCGGAGGCCATGTATTCCATATTTTTTGAAGGGAAAGAGTATTTTGTAAATTCTTCCGTACTTGAACGAGGATTGATTAATAAAGTTGCTTCAAGTTGCCTTTCAATAACGATATTATTTGGAACAATTCCTTGATAGACTACTCTTTTATCCAAACTCATATAATATGGCATGTCCTTTTTCATTTCGCCTTCACCATAGATATGTAGTCGTAAATCATCATCTTCTAATTTTAAAAAAGCTTCAATCAGCTTTTTTATGCCATATTTTTCATAAATGCCACCGGCATACAATAAAATTCTTTCAGAAGACTTAAGCTCTAATAGATTCGTAGTAGCTACCATCTTGGCATCAATAAGGCCTTCCATGATTATATAAGGCTTATGATGCCGATTGACTACTTCGTTCATTTGTTCTGTTAATAATAAGTAACCATCAAAATATCCTAAAATTTTTGTTAGAAGACTATTGAAAACTTTAGATGTTAAATTATTAGGCATATGACCTTCCGTTATTAAGTTAGGTAAATCGGTAACAATGGCTATCGATTTTGTGTTAGTTAACTTACATGCTAAAAGCGCGGATATGGTAATGGTCAGATTACGGACATCAAAAATGGCTACTTTGTCTTCCCGTCTTCCAACTAAATTCCACAAAGCCGTTTTAACAAATGCATAAATACAAATAATGACATTTTTTAGAACGGGTAAATTTATTGTCGGAATATATTTGTAATGTATGTTATCTAAAACTTCAGATGATATATTCCATAATCGTTGATGATGAATTTTCGATGAGATCGGGAGGGTGCTTAATGTTTCTACACAACAAGATTTATTATGAAAAGCTAATCCTTCGACAAGCAATCTATGAAACTTTTGTACAGCTAACCCTGGTTTAATAACAGATGTATTGAAGATATAATCTATCAGCCAAGGTGAGCATAAGGTGCTAATGTAAAATATTTTTTTCATTTATAATTAATAGTATTGTGGTGCAGAAAATATAGTCTGATAAGTTCCAAAGCTTTCCTTAAATACCTCAGATTTAAAAAACACATTAAAATTATACAAAGTTATAAAAACAATTATTGCTAAAATGGCTACTTTAATAGTCGGATTTTTTATTGTGTATACAGTAGCAGGAAAAACAATAATCATAGCTACGTCAAAATACATTCCAATACGAACGAGCGAGCTAAGGTTTAATGATAGAGGGATAATAAAATAGCTTAAAATGGCTATTTTAAAGAATAAAGAGGTTTGCTTAGATTGAAAATATGCATAGAACAATATCAATGCAAACAGTGAAGAATTTAAGATTAATCCAAGTCCTGAACCCATTTCTATAGATCCTTCATATCGCAAATAAGATTCAAATTTTGTGCCCATAAAAATTGACATAAAAGGCGTCAATAAGGCTCCAAACTGAAAAAATAAAATATATGTGACAAAAAAGATAATTGCCAATGGCCTCTTAATTTTCCAATCAAATATGCCCAGAAAATAAACCGGTAGAAGAACTAGTGCACTAGAGTGAAACAAAGAGGCTAGTCCGATACATAAAAAATAACGAATGGCATCTTTTTTGTGGATGTAATCGATAGAAAATAAAAACAAAGCTATAGCCAATGACTGGCGCATAGCCGAACAATGTAACACCATAAAGCCAGGAGTAAAAACATAAAGAAAAACAGCAAACCAGTAATAACCCGGTAACACATATTTTTTTATGAGATGATAATAAACGAAGCAGTTGAATGCGGCTAAAACAGTGATAAGCGCGAAAAAACCGAAAGGTTTAAATAAATAATATAAAAACAGCCAGCCCTTTTCATAGTATTCATTTTTAAAAGTATAATCGAAGGAGTTATTGCTAGCTAAGAGCAAAAAATCATCAATATAGGCAGGGTAATCATTGCCATAATTATAGCGTAGCGCTAAAAATAAAAAAATCAGAAAAAAAGACAATTTAAGTAAATACTCTTTACTTTTATATTGTGCAAGATAAGCTAGTAAAACAAAGACTATATTAAACAAGGCAATAGTAGTCATGTGAGTTACTCGGTTATCGAGTTATAAACATTAATCATTTGCTGTAAATTGTTTGTTTGATGATGACGTTCTTGTGCAGCATGTATACCATTTTCAGATAAATCTAGCGCAAGTGTTGTATTGGTAAAGAGATTGCGGATATGCTCAGCCAGCATTTCCACTTCTTCAAAACGATAGAGTAATCCTGTTTTATTGTGTGTAATCATATCAGGGGTGCCTCCTACATAAGCGGCAACGACCGGTACGCCCAATAATTGAGCTTCGCCAAGGGAATTAGGGCTATTTTCAATACTTGATGGGCAAATAAATAAGTGTGCATTCAAATATTCGCTAATCATTTGGCTTTCAGTTAATGTTCCAGTAAATTGTACCTGCTCATGTAACTTAAGTTGTTTAATTAATCGTTTAATGTAAGCACCGTACCCCCCCAGTTTAATTTTATCCATCAAACTGGTACTATTTATAATACTAGCCCCCGCTATTTTTACCTTAATTGTAGGAAATTCATTCTTAAGTAAAGCCACAGATTTTAATACCTGATGTAATCCTTTAATAGGGTAACTGGCTTGACTTAAAAAAATAGTGAAGTCTGTTTTATGGGTAATATCCCATTTTAGGCTGGTATAAAAGCCACCCCGTAGGGTTTCATTACAAAAATGGTAGTTTACTGATGAGTTTATTGCCTTGGTATGTGCATAGTCCCAGCTGGTACGGCCGATAACATGCCTCGTTTTCTGGATATATTCTTGTTCAAATAAGCCGCGTTTAACAAATTTTTGTTTAGCCTGAAAAAGCGTATCAAATCGTACAATATCTCGAAAAGTAATGCTTTTTAATAGATCACTAAAAGAAAGCCAGGCATAATAGTATCTGGCAATAACACTTACCAAGCCTTGTATGGATACCACATAATTTAATGATGGGCAGGCACGAATACATGCCAAGCCATGCGCGAATTCAGTGCCGTGTATGTGAATTACATTAGGTTGAAACTCATTACATATTTGTTGCCATAACGGTTCGTGACTTTTTAAATAGTGGGTTGTGGCATGACCAGGTAGTAAATAGTAAATCACGCCATCAATATCAAAAGTTTTTAGTTCAGCTCCTGTATAAGTCGCTGCTACGGCTAATTGGATGTTTTCTGTAGTAGCAATTTGATTGGCTAATCCATACATCCATCCGCCAACTACTGGCGCAGCAAGACCTAATGCTTTGCTAGGTACGGGGAAGATAGTATTAGTGATCCAAAGTATTTTCATTGATTTGAAACCGTGAAATTATTATTTTCTAATAACTTTTCAATTAAGCTAATCCATTGCGCCACAATGGGTTGTGTTTGAAATTTTTTTGGGATGTTTAGCGTCTCAAGTCGAATCGTGTTTTGTAATTCATTATTACTCATAAGTAGACGTAGTTTTTGTTCGTATTCTGATAAGCAATAGGGCTTTATCATATATCCACTTATTCCATGTTCGATTATATCAGTTAGGCTTGAGAAGCTTTTAAATGCAATTGGGATACAGCCATAGTAAGCACTTTCAATAAGAACCATGCCAAAACCTTCAAATGTAGAGGTCATGCAGAGTACCCTAGACTTCTTGTAGTAGTCAATGGGATCTGCAAAATCCATAAAATTGACTCTTTCTATATTATTGGCTTTTACAAATTTCATTAGCTCTTCTTTAATTGGGCCATCACCTACTATATCTAAGCTCCAATCTGGAAAGTCAGGCGCTAACTTTGCCCAAATAGCTATAACTCTATCAGTTCTTTTATGTTGGTAATCAAGTCGTCCAACATATAGAATTTTTTTTTCTTTTATATTGTTATTTTTGTTGGAGATAATATCAAAAGGGAAAGGGTTAGAAATAGCCTCTAATTTGCTATATGAATTTAATCTTGTTATTTTTTTGAAATCTTTTTTAAATTTATTTGATAGCAATACAAGTGCATCACTATTAAGGTATACAAAGTCATATAAGTTACTTTCAGATAGATACATTTTAATTAATCTATATGGCAATAATATGAGTCGTGCAATATTTTTATAATTTTTTTTACTAGGTAAAATAGAGGTTGTTAAATCTAAAAGATGTTTAAACTGATTAATGGGGTCAATATGGATAACTGAAATAACTTTTGCTTTCTTATATTTCTCAGCGGCTTTAAAACATAATAATGAAAAATCTTTTATATTACCCGCTTGATTTATTACTATATCAATCTTGTTTTCCCCTAGAAATTTATAGAGTTCCTCTATATTTTTTTCTGAGTTATATGCAGCGCTATCTTGTAATATTTTTTGTGGTGCACTGGGTATGTAGTCTCCAGAAAATGAAGATGTTTTGCATGCAATAAAAAAAACTTGATGACCAAGTTTTATAAATTCAGAAGCTAAAATAGAAGAAACCCTCTCTACACCACCAATTTGAGGGTTAAATTCTTGAGTGTTGGCAATGACTATTTTCATAATTAGGGCTTAAATTAAAACTTTAAAAGGAAATGTAAGTATAAAAATATTGTTTTTATTTTTTGAGGGTAAGTAATTGAAAAATAATTTCTTA
>CAIWDQ010000347.1 GCA_903911455.1 uncultured bacterium | reverse complement strand
TCATAATTCATAATTCATAATTTTTTTCCATGTTAAGTCAGAGATTACAGCAGAAACTATTACAGAAGTTAACTCCTCAACAGATAATGTTGATGAAGTTATTGCAGGTTCCTACTGTACAGCTTGATCAGCGTATAAAACAGGAGCTTGAAGAGAACCCTGCATTAGAAGACCTTTCAGATAGCGGCGAAGTAGCACCTTCGGATAATGAGTTTGATGACCCGATGAGCAGTGAGAGTACTGCAGACAACTCAAGAGATACTGATGATTACGATTTCAATGATTATCTTGACGAAGATGATGTTAATTCTTACAAACTTCAAACCAATAACTACTCTGATGACGATGAAAGGAAAGATGTTCCTATCTCAGTTGAAACTACTTTCCAGGATAACCTTATTGAGCAATTCCATTTATTAGGTTTAGATGATAAGCTTTTTCAGATAGGGCTTACACTTATCGGTAATCTGGATGATTCCGGTTATCTGATGCGTGATGTTGAAGCTATGGTTGATGATTTTGCCTTTAGTTTAAATATTGAGACTACAAAAGAAGAGATTCTTTCGGTTCTTGAAATGATTCAGGAGCTTGATCCTGCAGGTATAGGCGCTCGTAGTTTACAGGAGTGTCTTTTATTGCAGTTGAAGAGGAAAGAAGAAAAGACAAATACAATTAATCTTGCTATTGAGATACTTGAGAATCATTTTGAGAACTTCTCTAAACGAAAATACGAGAAGATCATTGAGAAGATACTCATTACCGAAGAACAACTTAAAGGAGCGATTAATGAAGTGTTGCATCTCAACCCTAAGCCAGGAAACTCTATGGATACCAGTGGCAAATCCAGTCAATATATAATGCCTGATTTCTTTATTAATAACAATAATGGAGTTCTTGAGCTCTCGCTTAACAATCGTAATGTCCCCGAACTAAGAGTTAGTCAGACTTATGCTGATATGTTGAATACTTATTCTGACACCAAACATAAAACCAGTCAGCAGAAGGATGCAGTTATGTTTATTAAGCAGAAGATTGATTCAGCACGTTGGTTTATTGACGCTGTAAAGCAGAGGAATACCACATTGTATATAACTATGGAAGCTATCATGAAGTTCCAGAAAGAATATTTTCTTGAAGGAGATATCTCTAAGTTAAAACCAATGATCTTAAAGGATATTGCTGATATGGTAGGCTTAGATCTTTCTACTATTTCGCGGGTTTCTAACTCTAAATATGCACAAACGCATTTCGGAACCTTCCTTCTGCGAGATTTCTTTGCCTCAACTATGGAAACTGAATCGGGTGAAGATGTTACCAATAATGAAGTGAAGAATTATTTAATAGAATGTGTAGATAACGAGGATAAAACTGCCCCATTAAACGATGATGTTTTAACTGATATGCTTACTAAGAAAGGATATAAGATTGCACGACGTACTGTAGCTAAGTATCGTGAACTCTTAGGGATACCTGTTGGCCGACTACGAAAAGAAATCAAATAATTAATGGAAAAACGAATAGCCTCATTCATCTCATACCTCTTTCATCCCCTGCTGATGCCCACATATATGATGGCAATCATCTTCAGTCAGCCGGTATTTATTTCGTCATGCATCCCTACTGACAAAAAGTTATTCATACTTGCATACGTATTTATCGTAACCTTTTTGTTTCCGGTAGCACTATCTTTTGTTTTCCTTAAAATGAAGATCATACACTCTTTACGGATGGAAACAAGGCAAGAGCGCACCTTACCCTATCTGTCCACGATCATATTTTATTATGCAATTTATTATTTAATGAAGTCTAACGAGATATTCATCATTTATCAGATCCTATTTTTAGCAATCATACTCGTCACCATCCTCTGTTTCTTCATCAATTTTAAGTTTAAGATAAGCATACACACCATGGCAATAGGCGCATTGACGGGTATAATGATTGGCTTATCAATACGTTTAAATATAACGATGCTTATGTTCATACTTCCGCTATTTATTATATCAGGATTGATAGGCTTTGCCCGTTTGGCTTTAAATGCGCACCGTTCTATTGAAGTTTATACAGGTTATTTACTTGGTATAGGCTTTATGTTGCTTATGTTTTTCTTTTTGTAGAAGAATACTTTTCTTACTTATTATTATATTTATAACCGAAGCTCGGGTTTAAATATAATTTTGGAAAGACACACCAACTTCTTTTCATAAATTATTCATCTTTTTATTTCTTTAAGAATAAAATTTATATAAAAGCTATAGAAACAACTCTAGTAGAGTAATCTTGAATTCTAACAAATGGAAAAGGGATTCTAGCAGATGGAAAAGGGTCTCTAGCAGATGAAAATGGGATTCTAGCAGATGGAAAAGGGATTCTAGCAGATGAAAATGGGACTCTAGCAGATGAAAATGGGACTCTAGCAGATGGAAAAGGGATTCTAGCAGATGAAAATGGGACTCTAGCAGATGAATCTGGAAGTTCTTTTTGGTCATATAAAGAGCCATTTACACTTTTGAAGTAGTTTTTCTCTTCTTCGAGATAGAAATCATACTTTTCAATAAAGAAATACTCATCAAAGTAATAAAATTTATTTATGATTTAATTAAAGGAAAAGTGTTTTATTTTATTATAATTAATATTGATAAGAAGAATTTATTAGAATAACTTGTTTTTTTGATAAAAAATAAACCCTAAAACAAAGATTAATAATCATTTTTATAATTCACTCATCATACAAACTACTTATAATTTTAAATCATATACTATTAAAAATACAAAAACACTCATTTTACAACATATCTATGTATTTAATTCTTCATATTATAATTAGATAATCCTTAATCACTCTAATCACTTTAAGTACTTTAAGTACTTTAGCCAAATCATGTCTACCGATAGATATGGTAAGTACTTTTTATTTCGTACCTTTGCAAAATTATTCATACATTATATATATAATGCAAAAAGACGTATTATTTGGTAAGAGTTTACCTAAAATCAAAGAAATAGTAGCAGAAATAGGGCTCCCTAAGTTTGCTGCAACACAGATAACTGACTGGCTTTACAAAAAAAACATAACTACTATTGATCAGATGACAAATATTTCGGCTCGTAACCGTGAAATACTTGCCGAGAAATATGATTTTGGTGTAGATCTTCCTGTAAAAGAAGAGGTTTCTTTAGATGGCACTAAAAAATATCTTTATAAAGCAGGTAAAAATAGATTTGTAGAGGCTGCTTATATTCCCGAAGAAAAGAGAGATACTCTATGTGTGTCAACTCAGGTTGGTTGTAAGATGAAATGTGTGTTCTGCATGACAGGTAAGCAGGGATTTCAACAAAATCTGACTGCCGGAGAAATCGTAAATCAGGTTAGAAGCCTTCCCGAAAGGGAAAGTATCAGCAATATTGTGTATATGGGCATGGGAGAGCCTATGGATAACCTTACAACTGTGATGGATAGCCTTGAGATTTTTACTTCGGAATGGGGTTTTGCAATGAGTCCTAAAAGATTAACAGTTTCAACTATCGGACTTACTCCTGCAATGAAACATTTTCTGGATAACTCGAAATGTAATCTTGCAGTAAGCCTGCATTCTCCTTTCGAAAAGGAAAGATTGGAGTTAATGCCTATTCAAAAGGTTCATAATATAACCGAAGTAATAAATATAATTAGACAATATGACTGGGACGGACAACGAAGAGTGTTTTTTGAATACATTATGTTTAAAGATCTTAACGATACCCCAGAACATGCAAAGGGACTTATTAAACTTTTGAGCAAACTTAATTGCAGAGTTAACCTAATCCGCTTTCACAAAGTCCCCGGCGTTGAACTAGAGGGTACTTCTGAAAAAGATATGATCATTTTTAGAGATACTTTAACCAAAGGTGGCGTATTTTCTACAATACGTCAGTCGAGAGGTCAAGATATTGCAGCAGCATGCGGAATGCTTTCTACAAAAGAAACAACTTAAATCAATTACGAATTACGACTTAATTATTCTATTTAGAAAAAACGTAATTCGTAATTCGTAATTCGTAATTTAAACAAAAAAGCCTGTCATTTAAATGACAGGCTTTTTGTTTTATTTATGTTCAGTAGCTTCTTTTTCTAACCAATGTTGAAGGAAACCTTCAACCTGTTCAATCCCTAATCGCTTGGCAATAACTTTAAAGTCCTTATCAAGCAGGAATATTACAGGAGTGCTATAAATATCATACACATCATGATAATCAATATTCGTCTTCATACCACTAACACTTATCCAGGTATGATTATTATCACGGATATATTTCTTCATTCTGTCAAGATCTTTATCTGTATCGATAGCATAAATTTCAATATCAAAGCGTTTTTTATTCTTATCATAAAACTCTTTAATCTTAGGAACTTCTATTTTACAATGTCCGCAATCAGTATCCCAGAATAAGATCATTGTGAAATGAGATTTATGTCCAAAACTTGAAACAAATACATCATTAGTATCAGGCATAATAAGTTCAGGAGCTCTTGTGCCTATTAAAGTTGGCTTTAAGTGAGCAATTCTTTTCTTAATGCTTTCTAAAACCGAAGGAGTAACCCAGTAAGCCTGACCAGTCATATAATATTTCTCACCTAAATATACAAAAATAGCATCTTGTCCCATTATCTGCGACTTTTCGTAGAAGTTTGTCAAGAACCAAAGAGTATATTTAAACATTTCTTTATTAGCACGGGTACGTTCAATCATATCATCACAATTAGCAATAATAGAATCGTTCATTTGCATAATAATATTCTTGAAATAATTCTCAAGTCTGCCATTGAAAACTGGAGTACGTAGCAAACGATCATCAAGTAAATCAAAGTTATCCCAATAATGTGTCTTATAATATTTATACGCAAATAAAGAATCAATACCTCCACCTTTTAACTTCGGAGGATCTGGTACATCAACATCTTTAGAAGCTTTAAATACCTTTGCCATCAAATGATTTGGATTGTCTTTAATAAACTTTAATTTAAAATCACTTATCTCAGTATTAAGAGCCTGTAATTTATCTTTAATTATTTTTGTTGAATCTTTATTATTTTTTACTTCTTCTAATCTTTTCTGTAAAGGAGAAACATCTTCAAACTTTATTCTGTTATAATCTACAAACTTATAGAAGATCTCATTCTCAGGAGAATCTTTGATCTTCATAAACTTTGTAAAATCATCATTACTTGTTTCTAAAGAGAAGAACTGATCCTTATCAACTATGATCTCAAAGTAACGTTTGTCGTTAGTAATAACCAAATAAACTCCTCCGGGAAGAGCTTCATCACCTTTAAAAATAAATAAACCTTTAGAATTTAGGACAGCAGTATCTTTAATATACTGTTTATCGCCATAATAGTTTCCTAAGAACAAGGTGTCATTCTTATAATTACTAAGTTTGATCTTAATATTATATCCTTTTTTCTCAGCAACAACAGCTAAGCTGGAAAGTAGAAGCGATAAGATTAATAATTTTTTAAAATAGTTTAGCATAGCTTTCTTTTGATTTAAAATAATTTATTCAACTGATTAATATTAATTTCAACAATGTATTTAAACATTTTTTTGCTCAAAATAGTATAGACCTAAAATGGTTTTAACATACTTTAAGTTAAAGTTTCGTGCAAAATTACTTCTAAAGACAATATAAATGTTACATTTGTTGTATCAAATTAAATAAAATGATGTTAAAAAAAGTTAACCGTAGTTTTTATGTTGTCGCATTCAGTTGTTTAGTGCTGATTATAATATTAATCACATTAGCTTCGTCTAAGTTCCCAAAGTATCAAGGAATGCTTCAGTTTATGGTGTTGATGGTGATAATGGATTTCTATCTTTGGGAATCTCTTAGAAATGCTATCAATAACTATACATTAGCCTTTAGAACTATTGCAAAAATATTATACTGGTTGCCGTTAATTACAGCTATAATATATTTTGCAGGTTCTATCATTATCAATATTAAAGACTGGGATCAGAACATAAGAACTTATCTTACTGCTTATATAATGGTTTTCTTTGTTGTGAAAACGATTTCTGTTCTCTTTTTATTTCTGGCTGATATATATAGAATGTTACGTTTTGTATGGTTCTTCTTATTTAAACGAAGTGCTTTCTATAAAAAGTTTAAAAATAAGCGCCCAAGGTTTATATTATTTATAGGTAATAGTATTGCATTTATGATATTATTAATTATGCTTTATGGCATGACTTGTAATGTGTTTGACTTTAAAGTACGAAAAGTTGAAGTGTCATTTAACAATCTTCCCGAACAGTTTAATGGTTATAAGATTGTTCAATTATCAGACATTCATCTTGGAAGCTGGTATTCTGACAAACCTTTAAAGCATGCTGTTGATATTATAAATGATTTGCATCCAAATCTTATAGTTTTTACTGGTGATTTAGTTAACTTCTCTACTGATGAAGCCTATCGTTTTGAAAACACTTTAAAGCAAATTAAAGCTCCAAATGGAGTTTATTCAATTCTAGGTAATCATGATTATGGTCTTTATGTAAAGTGGAAATCTGATGCAGAAAAAGCTGATAATATGAAAGCAATGTACGAGCTTCAAAAGCGGATAGGATGGAAATTATTATTAAATGAGCATGATACGATTAAAAAAGATACTTCATTTATTATCATGGCCGGAGTTGAAAACTGGAGTCATAATCCAAGATTTCCAGTACTTGGCAATATAGATAAAGCTATTGGCAATGTTGATACTAACTTATTTTTCATAATGCTTTCGCATGATCCTACTCACTGGCAATATGTAATTAGTCAGAAATATCAATTCATTGGTTTAACTTTATCCGGTCAT
The DNA here is from genome assembly GCA_903911455.1 of uncultured bacterium. Classification (GTDB taxonomy): domain Bacteria; phylum Bacteroidota; class Bacteroidia; order Bacteroidales; family JACABE01; genus JBAXLO01. The sequence goes on along the minus strand of CAIWDQ010000347.1, from coordinate 4,553 downwards.
ACTCATGGTATGCAAATGGGTATTACTACTAATAATTATGAATGGAGTCCGGCCAAACTTATTTATAAGTTTTGGGCTGGCTTATATGCCATGTCTACAGGCAATAGGACTCAATATTTATATATTAACAGAGGTTTAGGTGTTATCGGTTATCCCGGTCGTATTGGTATGCCTCCAGAAATTACACTCATTGAGTTAAAGAAGAAATAAAAGAAGTTAGATAATACAAAAGATATTACTATTTTTGCTGATGAAATTAATACTATGAATATACTAAAAATAATCTCTGTAAATATATCCGAAAAGAAAGGAACAATTAAAATACCTGTTGATCAAATTGAATTAAATGAAACTGGTTTAAAGAACGATGCACATTCAGGTAAATGGCACCGTCAAGTTAGCTTGTTAGGGATAGAAAGTATTGCTAAATTTGAGCATCAGGCCGGAAGGAAATTAGAATATGGTGAGTTTGCCGAAAACATTACTACAGAAGGCATTGAACTATACAAAACAAAACCACTTGATATTTTGAAGAATGATACGATTGAACTTCAAATTACTCAAATAGGGAAACATTGTCATGGTGATTCTTGTGCTATTTATCGTGAAGTTGGTAATTGTGTGATGCCTAAAGAAGGTATCTTTGCAAGAGTTATAAAGGGTGGCACCTTAAAAGCTAACGATGTGCTTCAATACTTCCCAAAAGTTTTTAATGCTACTATTATTACTCTTAGCGATAGAGCAAGTTCCGGTGAATATGAGGATAGAAGTGGTGTTAGGATCAAAGAGATACTAACAGAACACTTCCTTAAAGTTGGGAAAGAAATTAAATTTAATACTATTATAATTCCTGATGATGAATATTTATTAAAACAACATCTTCTACAAGCAAAAGAGGATAATGTTGATTTTATATTTACTACTGGTGGAACAGGTATTGGGTTAAGAGATATAACTCCAGATGTTGTAAAGCTTATGCTTGATAAAGAGATACCGGGTATTATGGAAATGATTCGTATGAAGTTCGGACAGGAAAAACCTAATGCTTTATTAAGTCGTGGTGTTTCAGGTTTGATGAAGAACTCTCTGGTTTATACGTTGCCGGGGAGTGTTAAAGCAGTTAATGAATATATGCCGGAGATTCTTAAAACAATGGAGCATCTGGTTTATATGTTAAATAATCTTGACACACATTAAATAATTATATTCAGGATGACTGAAGAAAATGGGAGCCATATAGAGCTGCGAAGCGAAGAAATAGAGGACATTCTTGGAAAAACTCCCAATAGTGTCATCCGCTATGGCATTACTGTTATTCTGGCAGTTATTTTGATTATGTTAATTGGCAGCTGGTTTTTCAAATATCCTGATATTATAAGTGCGCCCGTTACTATAACTTCAGAGAATCTTCCAGCAACTTTGGTTGCTAAAAGCACAGGTAAGTTATCTAAATTGTTTATTATAGATAATCAAATTGTGAATAAAGGACAGGTCCTTGCTCTTATTGAAAACCCGGCTAATTATGAAATGTTGAGGCTTCTAAAAGATAATCTTACTAGCTTTAAACTTAGTATTAATAAAATTTCAAGCATATCAGACGAGCAATTATCTTCTTTTAATCAGTTTAATGGACTTGGAGATCTTCAACCTGCTTTTGCTACTTTTCTTAAATCAATTAATGATCTTAATAACTTTAATAATCTTAGTTATTATTCTAAAAAGATAAATGCTATTAATGATCAGATTAAGATGACAAATTTGTATTACGACAGACTATTTGCTCAGCGTAATCTTCTTGAAAATGATCTTAAACTTGCATATTCACAATACCGAAGAGATTCTGTTTTAAATACTAAACAAGTTAATTCATCAGCTGATTTGGAGAAGTCGGAAAGTGTATATCTTCAAAAGAAATATGCTTTTGAAGGTGCAAGAACAAATCTTGCCAATACTAAGATTCAATTAACTCAATTACAGCAACAGATACTTGATCTTCAACTTCAGTCAGAGGATGCGCAGAAGAAAATTAGTCAATCACTTACACAATCTTATGATAACTTATTGAATCAGATTAATGCCTGGGAGCAGACTTATTTATTAATTGCTCCTTGCAGTGGTAAGGTTTCTTTTAACAGATTTTGGGCGGAGAATCAGAATATAACTACTGGTGATAAGGTTTTAACTGTAGTTCCACAGGGTAAAAGTCATTTGTTAGGTAAGGTAAACCTGCCTTTGGAAGGAGCTGGTAAAGTAAAAACCGGACAGCATGTTAATATTTTGCTTGCTGGTTTTCCATACATGGAATATGGTACTGTAAATGGCACAGTTAATAAGGTTTCGCTTACTGCAACTGATAATAATTACATGGTTGAGATAGCACTTCCCGATACTCTTATTACTAATTATGGTAAGAAATTGGAGTTTAACAATGATCTTTCTGGCACAGCCGAAATTATTACAGATGATATTCGTTTAATCGTTAGAATACTTAATCCTATCAAGTCAGTATTCAAAAAACATACTTCAGGAAACTAAGTAGTTTGAAGTTTGGAGTTTGAAATGCCTATAGTTTCTATTTCCTCTTTTCATTTTGTAAGTTTGTATAGATGCTTATAAAGCACTATCTTTGCAAAAAATTTGTAAATGAAGGTTAATATTAATTCAGAAATAGGAGAATTACAAGCCGTAATCATCCATCATCCGGGAAGCGAAATTGAAAACATGACCCCTCAGAATGCTGAGAGAGCATTGTATAGTGATATCTTAAACTTAACTGTTGCCACTAAAGAATATTGTGAATTTGAAGGTGTTCTTCGTAAATATACTAATGTTTATGAAGTTAAAGATTTACTGGTAGAAGCCATTCAGAGTGATAATATTAAAAAGGAATTAGCCTATAAAGTTTGTACTAACGAACATGCTGACCATGTGTATGATGATTTAATGGAGTTAGACAATTACGCTTTTGCTACTGCAATGATTGAGGGTGTTGAGATGAAGAAAGACAATTTAACCAATTTTCTAAGTCAGGAGAGATACTCATTACGATCGTTGCACAACTTTTTCTTTATGCGCGACGCTTCTATTTCAATGTACAACAACGTACTTATAAGCAAGATGGCTAATACTGTTCGTGCAAGAGAAGCAAAGATCATGGAAACTATTTTTGACCATAGTCATACCGTAAGTGCAAAAACCATTAATCCTATCAATTACCGCGATTATGACCCTGAATTAACTATTGAAGGAGGTGATGTTTTGATTGCTCGCGAAGATGTTATATTCATAGGATTAGGTACGCGTTCAAATACTAAAGCAGTTGATTTTTTAATTGAAAGATTCAAAGAGAGTAAAACTACTATGAATATTGTTGTTCAGGAGCTACCCTATAAACCTGAATCTTTTATCCATCTTGATATGGTTTTTACTTTTCTGGATGCAGATAAATGTATGATTTACGAACCACTAATTGCCCGTCACAGTAAATATCAAACAGTACATATCCAGATTGCTAATGGTAAAGTTAATTTCATTCGCTACAGAAATAACTTTATGGAAGCACTTGCAGTCCTCAACTTCAACTTAAAACCTATTACCTGTGGTTTGCCTGATGATTTATGGATACAACAGAGAGAACAATGGCATAGTGGCGCTAATTTCTTTGCATTAGGACCTGGTAAAGTGATGGGTTATGCCCGTAACAGTTACACTATTGAAGAATTAAATAAAAATGGTTTTGAAGTTATCAAAGCAAAAGACATCCTTAAAGGACGCAAAGAAATGAAAGATTACAAAAGCTTTGTAGTAACGCTTGATGGTTCCGAATTACCAAGAGGTGGTGGTGGTGCCAGATGTATGACGATGCCTGTCTGGAGAGATGCTATTAATTGGTAAGAGCTAAAGAAATTATTGGTCCTGAATCAGCAATAACCAGTCCGTTTTTCATATTATTTTAGCTTTTGAGAATCTTTTATAACATCTTCTATTGTCAAATTTGAGATTGGAACATCATTTTCAGAAAGCAATGTTTCAAATTCATATCTCGACAAACCGGCAATTTGTGAAGCTTTGCCAATTGTTAATTTTTGTAACTTATATAGTCTGATAGCTAATGAAAATTTAATATCTTGTTTTAGTTCGTTTTCATTTTCATTCAGAGTTAATAAAATGTCAGAAGGAAAATCTATTTTTATAGTATGTGTATTCATATTATTTTTTTTACAAAGATACTACTTTTATTCTTAATTCGTAATTTTTAATTCGTAATTAATTTATTCCTTTTTATAATTAGCAACGTCCTTTAGGGCGTTGTAATGCATGGAATGGATTGTTGTCCTTAAGGCCAAATGCTTTTGATTATTATCCACACGACATAAATGTCGTGCCTAGTTATTAAGACCTATTCCTTCACAAACTTCTTCACCACCATGCCCTTATCTGTATTAAGTTTTAAGATATAAACCCCTTTCGCGAAAGCGGAAACATCTATTGTAGTTTTATTATATATATAAGATGAATAAAGAGATTGCCCAAGAAGATTAATTATCTCAATG
>CAIWDQ010000346.1 GCA_903911455.1 uncultured bacterium | reverse complement strand
GATAAAATTATTAGTTGCTGAATAAAGCATCAACAAAAGCTTCTTTGTTGAAGATCTGGAGGTCTTCCATTTTTTCGCCAATACCTATATATCTTACAGGGATTTTAAATTGATCGGAGATACCTATAACAACGCCACCCTTTGCAGTGCCATCCAGCTTAGTTAAAGCTAGTGCGTTAACTTCGGTAACAGCAGTAAACTGCTTAGCCTGTTCAATAGCATTCTGTCCGGTAGAAGCGTCAAGCACAAGTAAAACTTCGTGAGGAGCATCAGGGATTACTTTCTGCATCACACGTTTAATCTTAGACAACTCGTTCATAAGGTTAACCTTATTGTGAAGTCTGCCGGCGGTATCAATAATAACCACATCCGATTTACGAACTATTGCTGACTTTAAGGTATCAAAAGCAACAGAAGCCGGATCAGCATTCATCCCCTGACTAACAATAGGAACATCTACCCTCTCCGACCAGATAGTCAACTGATCAACAGCTGCAGCCCTGAAGGTATCGGCAGCACCCAACAAAACTGATTTGCCGGCTTTTTTAAATTGATATGCCAATTTGCCAATAGTGGTAGTTTTTCCAACACCATTTACACCAACAACCATAATAACATAAGGCTGGTCGCCCGTTGGGAATGAAAAATCATCACGATTTTCGGAATCATGTTCATCTAATAAAGATGCAATTTCTTCTTTAAGAATAGAATTTAGAGCATCTGTACCGATATATTTATCTTTGGCAGCTCTTTTTTCAATTCTTTCAATAATTCTCAAAGTAGTTTCCACACCAACATCCGAAGAAATAAGAATTTCCTCAAGATTATCCAACACCTCTTCATCAACCTTAGATTTACCAAGGATGGCTTTGGATATCTTAGTAAAAACACTTTCTTTGGTTTTAGCTAAACCCTTATCAAGGCTTTCTTTTTTGTCTTTTGAGAATATTGAGAAAAGACCCATAAATATGTTTACTTAAGGAAATTTGGTATTGATATCAATAAAAAAAAAGTCCCGTAAATTTCGGGACTTTTCATTAAGAATGAAATATCTTAAATCTCTTTACTAGCTAAAAAATCTTTAACTGTATCGTTAGGAACGATATTTTCTTTCCACATATATGCACCTGTTTTAGGTGACCTAACCATACGGTAAACTTTAGCATAGTCTTTACCAGTGGTTGTTTTCAGTGTTGCAACAACTTTCTTTGCCATAACTTAAAAATTACTTAATTTCTTTATGTACTGTTACTCTTTTTAAGATTCGGTTGTATTTTCTCAACTCTAATCTTTCAGGTGTATTCTTTTTATTCTTAGTAGAAATGTATCTTGATGTACCAGGAACACCACTTGTTTTGTGTTCAGTACATTCTAAAATAACCTGTTGCCTTGCTTCTTTGTTCTTCTTCGCCATTTGATTGAACTTTCTTTTTAAGGGGTGCAAAATTAAATGTTTTTATCTAAATATCCTAATTATTTTTAAAATAAATTGTACTTTTACCGAAAATAATTTATTTACATGAACTGGGACATATATATTAAAGGCTTTAAATCGTATTTAAAACTTGAGAAATCACTATCAGCCAATACCGTAGAGGCATACTTAAGAGATATTGAAAAGCTGGTTCAATACATTGATTATTTTAAACTCAATCTTGAACCTACTAAAGTAACTTTAAAAGATCTTGAAGGATTCCTGAAATGGATCAATGAATTTGGTTTAAGTGAAAACTCTCAGGCAAGAATTATTTCTGGAATAAAAGCTTTTTATAAGTATTTATTGATGGAAGACATATTAGATGCAAGTCCTGCTGAATTATTGGATTCACCACGAATAGGAAGAAAATTACCAGATGTATTAAGTTTGGAAGAAATAAACGCTTTGATGGAATCCATTGATTTAAGCAGTCAACAAGGACAACGAAATAAAGCTATAATAGAAACAATGTATAGTTGTGGATTAAGGGTTTCAGAATTGATTAATTTAAAAATATCTGATCTATATTTTAACGAAGACTTTATAAAAGTTACAGGCAAAGGCAACAAGGAGAGATTGGTACCGATAGGTGAAGAAGCACAAAAGTTTATTAATATTTATTTAAATGAAGTAAGAATTCATGATACAATTAAGAAGGGGAAAGAAGATTTTGTATTTTTAAATGGAAGAGGAAGTAATCTTTCAAGAGTAATGATATTCTATATTATTAAAGATCTTTGTGAGAAAACAGGTATTAAAAAGACAATTAGTCCACATTCATTGCGTCATTCATTTGCAACACATCTTATTGAAGGTGGCGCTGACATAAGAGCTGTTCAGGAGATGCTTGGGCATGCTTCAATTACAACAACAGAAATATATACTCATCTTAATCGTGAATATTTAAGGGATGCTATATTAATGTTTCATCCAAGATATAATGGGAAGTGGAAAACCAAACCATCTAATGAAAATTATGAATAGTAAAACGTCATTGCGAGGGCTTTGCCCGAAGCAATCTCATTATTTAGATTGCTTCGCTACGCTCGCAATGACGATAGAGTTTATTGAATCTTTGCATTTACCATTTCAATAAGCTCTGCTTCTAACTGTTTAGCTTTATTTTCTATTTCTAAACCTTTTTTAAGAATTTCTTCTACAAAAGTTTTATCATTTAATCCACTTGCATTGATCTTAACATTTAAGAAAGCTCCCATAACTGCAGAACGAGCACATAATGCACCTACTCCGGCATCAGTTACGGAGTTTGGATTTCCAATTTCAATCATAGCTTTGATTAAATCAAAAGCTTCATAAGATTTTAACATTGTTTTAAACGGAACTTCTATAGCATATTTAGTTGCTTCCTGAATCGCTGCTGTACGAGCAGCCTTTTCATCATCATTTTCTTTAGGCAAACCAAATGCATCCATAATTTTATTAAATGCATTAGTATCTTCATCAACCAGATATAATAATTCATCTTTAATCTGCTGCCCTTTTTCAGCCCAGATAGAAAACTCTTCCCAACGATCATCCCAACCTGGCTTATGAGATGAAAGATTAGCAACCATTGTAGCTAAAGCAGCACCCAATGCACCAAGATAAGCAGAAATAGAACCACCACCTGGAGCAGGAGACTCTGAAGCAGTCTCATTTGCAAAACCTGTACAAGTAAAATCAACTAGTTTCTTTTTAGTTTTATCAGCTAATACATATTCGATTATCTTTTCTTCCGGATTAAATGGTTTAAGATCATCTAATCCCATTGATTTGATAGCGATTTTAATAATTTCTTCATCAGAAACTCCAACTGAACGATTTTGTTTTCTTAAATAAAACTTACCGGCATCAATTAATGTCTTCTTTGGAACTAAACCAACGATTTCAGAACCCGTAACTCTTAAGCCTCTTTCCATTGCCTTCTTATTTACTTCTTCAAAAGCAACATGTACAGGTGTTACTGATATATTTGTTATATTCATTGATACCTGAGCTATACCATATTCTTCAATAAACCAACCTATAGCCTTGCAACCCTTTAATGTTCCGGGAATCATAACCTGATTTCCGTTTTCATCTTTAACAACCTTACCAGTAACCTGATTTCCTTCGCGCATTGGGCGACCTTTTTCGCGAACATCAAAAGCTACAGCATTTGCCCGACGAGTAGAAGTTGTATTTAAATTATAATTTATTGCTACAAGAAAATCTCTTGCCCCAACAGCAGTTGCTCCAGCAGTTGCATTAAACTCAGCAGGACCAAAATCAGGTTTCCATTCTGGTTTAGTAATCTTATCTTTTAATCCTTCGTATTCTCCTGAACGGCAGTAAGCAAGATTCTTTCTTTTTGCTTCAAAAGCAGCATTCTCGTAACAATAAATAGGAATATGCAACTCTTCGCCTATTCTTTTAGCAAGTTTGCGAGCGTATTCAACAGTTTCTTCCATAGTTATATTTGCAACCGGAACAAAAGGACAAACATCAGTTGCACCAAAACGTGGATGTGCTCCATGATGACTGCGCATATCAATAATTTCGGATGCTTTTTTCACAGCTTGAAATGCAGCCTCAACAACTTCATCAGGTGTTCCAACTAACGTAACTACAGTTCTGTTAGTAGCTGCACCCGGATCAACATCTAAAAGCTTAACTCCTTCTATTTTTTCAATCTCATCTGTTATCTGTTTAATAACTGCCAAGTCACGTCCTTCGCTAAAATTAGGTACGCATTCAATTAATTTCTTCATATACTATTTAATGGTATTGATTATTGTATTGTTTCTTGAAAATCGTCTGCAAAAGTAAGTAAAAAGATTTAATCAGAAAGTTTAATTAATAGATTTTTTCTTTCATAAAATAAGAAAGGCTATCGTTATTCAACAATAGCCTTTCAATATATATTAAATATAAAAAGTCTTATTTAATTGTAAGCTTCTTGTTAATACTATTGTTTTTATTAGTAACATTAACTATGTATAAACCTCTAGCTAATAATGAACAATCAAAAGTTGTTGATGTAATATTATTAACATTCATTTCTTTTTCGTAAACTGTTTTTCCTGTTACATCTATTAATTTAATTGTAAAATCAGAATTATTTTTACTATTAATATTAAAGGTAACAACATTATTAGCAGGATTTGGATAAACATTAACATCATTAACATTAATAGTTTCAACTTCAGGAATGCCAACTGTTGAAGCAGGATTATAATATTTTAGAATTGTATTAGTACCTGTACCATAGTTACCAACCCATCCAATCTGAGGACTATAGAATCCTACACCAAGACATTGAATGTTTGTTCCGGCAGTTGGTTGTAATAATGCATCTAAATAGTCAGTCCATGACAAACCTCCATCCATACTATAAGCAACACCCTTAATAGTGGTAGTATTAGGAGAAGTAGCAACAAACATATTTGGAGATTTTGGGACATAAGTCATACCATACTGATAAAAATTACCTGTTGGTGCATATGTTTGCCATGTTGTGCCACCATCAGTTGTATATTTCCATGTAAAAGTGGTTGAAGTTGAAGTTAAAGTAGCCGCTACGATTATATAATTTGCACTAGATGCGTAAATCTTATTACTATAAGCTACTGTAAAAGGTGCTGTTGGAGTAATTGCCCATGTTGCGCCATAATCAGTAGTTTTATATACACGACCTTTATTGGTTATAAACATACCAATTCCACCTGCTACTTTGCATTGACAATCTGCACCATTAAATCCATATTCTCCTGATAATGGTGCAGAAATATTCCCACCTGCTACACTATTCCAGGTTGATCCTCCATCATTAGTAGTGTAAATATCAAATTTGCTACTTACAGGATCACCATAACAAAAACCTTTTTGAGAATTCCAAAACAAGACACCATCTGCAAAAGTTGTTGTACCTGTGTTCATAATACCTGTAACGATTGACCAATTGCTACCACCATCTGTAGTTTTCCAAAAAGAAGCAGTTGAAGCATTTGAATCATAAGCCACACAAAATGCAGTTGAATAATTTACACCAGTTAAAACTTGTGGATACACATTTCCAGTCATTCCGTTATATGAACCAGCTGTCCATGTAGTACCACCATTCTGAGTACGAGAATGTGCTCTGGTTTTTAAGCCGCTACCATCACCAAGGAAGCCATTAATCCAAACTATGTTACTATCAACAATTGAAACCTGATCCACACCAATTGATGTTCCGGCAAAATTTGTTGTTTGTGAAGACCATAACTGTGCATTTAGTGTTATGCAAACAAACAAAAATACAATTAAAAGTAAATTCTTTTTCATACAAAAATATTTTATTAATTTTTTTTACAAAAATACAATTATTATTGACATAATTTACATTAGGAGTCTTTTTTTATAAATAAAATTTAAATGAATATAAAATAATTCCATCTTTTTGTTAGGATATCATTGTCATATGTTCTGTCATACAGCTTTTTACTTGATCATTTTAGATTTTAGCTTGGTGATTTCAGCTTTTAGCTTGATGATTTCAGCTATTAGCTAGATGATTACAGCTATTAGCTTGGTGATTTCAGCTGTTAGCTTGATGATTT
>CAIWDQ010000345.1 GCA_903911455.1 uncultured bacterium | reverse complement strand
GTCAAATTTAAATCACCAAATCACAATATCACAAAATCATTGAATTTATCAGTGCACTTAATCTGTGAAAATTAGTGGAGAAAAAATGAAGAATATAGTCAATTTTAAATCGCCAATTCACAAAATCACAAAATCGCCAAATACCTTAATCCCTTAGTTTCCAAACTAGATTTCTCAACTAATTGACTTCTGACACCAACTAGTCCACTTCTAGCACCAACTTAAAGCTTCCTAACATCAACTAATTTAGTTCTGACATCAACTAATTGCTTCCTAACAACAACTATTCTCTTCCTGCATATAACTTAAGGCGGTCTGGATACAACTAATTGCTTCCGTATATCAATACTTGCTTCAAAACATCAACTAATTGCTTCCAACCACCAACTAATTGCCTTCTGAAACCAACTAATTGCTTCCAACATCCAACTAAACCCTTCCAAAATTGACTAAATTGAAGACAAAAATGGACTTAATTTCTAAATTGTATGAAAAATATAAGGTATTAATAAACCCAATCATACCAGTTGCCTTTTTGTTTTCCCAAATTAGGTACTTTAAACTTCATAATTTAGGATTTTTTTTGCCAATTGAAAGAATTTTTATACTCATAAGGAAAATTATACTATTTTTGTTTTCACAAATAAGAGCAACATGGAAACAAAATATTCTCATATTCATCTTAATTATAAGATATGGTTAGAGACTAAGGATCAGCTTGGCATACTTGGCGACGGTAAGTGGATTCTTTTAAAAGCAATTGACGAAACAGGTTCGTTAAAGGCTGCTATGGAGAAGCTTAAGTTAACTTATCGCAAAACATGGAATAATCTTCAACAGATAGAAGAAAGATTAGGCTTCCCTATCCTTGAAACTACTCGTGGTGGTGCCGATGGTGGTAATACCTGCCTCACTGAAGAAGGTAAACGAATCGTAAGAGCCTTTGATAACTTTCATAATGAATTTGATGTGCTGATTAATCAGGCATTTGACAAGTTTAAAAAAGAGTTAGACGAAATATAATTGTTCAAATCAATATGCAACATATTTCATTACGAAATAATTTAGTATCTTTGTTGCAATTTAATTCATCTCATGAAATACATAATAGCAATTGATGATACCGACAATCTTCAGAGCAGAGGCACAGGGCATTTAGCCCGTACTCTTGCTGCCGGATTAGAGGAAAAAGAGCTGGCATTTATCGAAAATGTTACCAGACATCAGTTGTATGTTCACAAAGATATCCCTTTTACATCTCATAATAGTTCGGCAAGTATTGTTGTTGAAGTTTTAGATAATAATATTGATAATGTTATTGATTATTGTCGTAATCATTTGCTCAAAGAAAGTGCAGAAGGTTCGGATGCAGGCTTATGTGTAGCTGCTTATGATAAAATTAGTGATGACATTGTTGATTGGGGAAAGCGAGCAAAGTATGAGATACTCACTAAAGAAAATGCTCATAAGTTAGCTGACAAGTGTGGGATTTATCTTGAAGGTTTAACTGGTGAGAAGATTGGAGTTATTGGTTCTCTGGCTGCTGTCGGATTACGCTTTAATGGCGATGATGGCAGAGTGCTATGGATTAAAAACCTAAGAGAATTAACAGGGACTTTTACTATAGCCGAACTAAATAATGTTCTAAAGATAGATGCCATACTTACAAAAGAATATTTACCAATACCAGATGCAAGTTCCATTATAATAGAAGCTTGGCCGCGTCCGATAGTTAAAAATAAGAAGGTTACATTAATTGTTGAAAAAACAGAAAGCGATGAAGAATATCACTACAGGAGTGCTCCAAAGGAGTTTATCAAAAGTATTACCGAATAAAACTATAGCAACAATCGTTGAGGTTTTATTCCTTTTCCTTATCGGGATGCTTGCAGTTACATTGCATGCAAAGTTGCGTATACCGATGGGAATCCCTGGTAAACATGGGGTTTTGTTTATGTTTTTATTAATTTCAGCATATTCTTTTTCAAAATTTAGATTTGCAACATTAATAAGTTGTGCAGGGGCATCTATATTGTTATTCACAAATGTACTTGCCTTTGATGATCCATTCATGGTTTACGAATATATGGCATTAGGATTTGTTATGGATTTACTTTTAAATGGAGTTCCACGATTACAATCAAAAGTATGGTTTATAGCTATAGTTTGTGGTATAAGTTGGATGATTATTCCGCTTTCGCGTGAAATAATACACTTAACTACAGGTTTCTATTTTAATTCTTTATTGAAAGGCTTTTTTATTCCAGTAATGACTCATTTTGCAGCAGGTTTCACGGGAGGGATATTAGGAGCTTTTGCAGCAAAAGGAATAAAAAGCTCCTTAAATTAAAATAAACTAATAGTTTATTAAGACAATATATTAAAAATATTTAATCCCATTTGATGGGATTTTTTAATACAGCCGAAATGCATTTTACAACAAATCGCAGAAATGAAATAGTAGGAGTTTTAACGATTCTTTGTATCCTGATAATGCTTTCTTGCAAAAAGGATAATCAGGAAACTCCCCCTCAAATTGAATTCATTAAACAAATTGGTTATATCTGGAGCGACACTACTTTGCCTATAGGCGCTCATGTGAAAGTAGGAATAATGGCTTCTAAGAGTAATGCAAATATTACTTATTTTAATATTGTGATGAGTGCTAACGGGACCTCCCAAATAGCTATTGATAGCGGCATGAATACATCAAGTTTTACTTTTAATTATACTATATATAAAGGTGTAAGTGATGTTGAGACCTGGACTTTTATGACTATGGATAAAGAAAGGAACAAAGCTACAGTTTCTTTAACATTAAAGAGAAGTGCAGTTACTAACTGGGGGAATGTTAAGTCGTATAACTCAGTTATTCTCGGTGCTCAGAATAATACTGTTAATGGTAGCTTTCTTTCGTTAAATAGTGGAAATACTTTCCTGTTGCCTCAGGCCTTTTTGAATCAGGACTCAATAGATATTGCTTATTATTACGGCGCTCCGCCTACTTATTATAGTAATACTTTGTCTTCTCCGGGAGAAACTCAGGCACCTACTTTTTTTACAGGGGCTAATGGTGTCAATAACTGGAATACTAAAAATACAACAATGTATTTTATGACTACTATAACAGCTACTCAATTTGATCAAATTACTAATGATAGCCTTTTGATTGTTTCATATCCTTTAACAGGAAGCACTAAAAAGTCAAAGTTTGTAACTACAGGACAAGTTATTTCTTTTAAAGATCAAACCGGTAAACTAGGTCTTATTAAAGTTATAGCAGTAAATGGGACTGATGCAGGAACTACTGAATTAGCAATTAAAATACAGGAATAAATGAATAGAATAATTTACATAATTATAGTCCTGTCGCTGCCTTTATTTACCTTTTCTCAAATAAATAAAGACAGTAAATTATCTGATACTATTACTTTAGAAAAAGTTTTTATCACAGCTACCCGCACCGAGATCAATCCGATAGATATTCCGGCAAGTATTTCTATTATCAATAAAGAACAAATAGAAAGTTACCCTGCTTTAAATGGTGATGATTTGCTTAGAATGATTCCAGGTTTGAATGTTGACAGAGATTATGGAATCTTCTCAAAGAACTCAGGCATCACAATGCGTGGCTTAAACAGTGCTCAACGTACGTTGGTTTTGCTTGATGGTGTTCCTATAAATAAAACTGATGGCGGTAGTATTGATTGGAATCGTATTAATCCTGATAATATTGATAAGATTGAAATACTTAGAGGTGCAGGTTCTTCCGTTTATGGAGGAAGTGCCATGAGTGGTGTTATTAATATCATTACTCATAAGCCAATTAAAGACTTAAGTGGTAAGTTCAAAGCTTTTTATGGTTCTGATAATACTTCTGGCGGAAGTATATTTCTTGATGGTTCAAAGGTAAAAGATGAAAAAGGAATGTATTGGAGTGTAAATGGGTTTTATCGCAAAGGTGATGGCTATATAGTTGCCCCTGATAGTACTTACAACAGCTATAGTGCTAAAACTTATCTTAAGCAATACAATACAGGTGCTAAAATTGGTTATCAGTTCAACAGGAATAATAATCTTGAATTAGATTATAGTTATAATGATGATAAAATGGGTGATGGTAATAAGATAATTGAAGAAGAAGGAGGTTATAATCGTTATATTACCAACTTTGTGAGAGCTACTTACAATGGTTTTACTGATGGAGTGAAAATACTTGCAAATGGTTTTTATCAAATGGAACATTACGTTCGCCAGAATGAAACTATAAAGAAAAATACTGGGAAATATACCTTATATAATACAGATGCTTTTCGAAGAGATTTTGGTATGTGGTTAAATGCCAGCAAACATATTACTCCAAATCAAAACCTGACTATAGGATTGGATATTAAACAAGGAAATGTTGATTCGCAGGATAATTATAAAACTTCTACAGATATTCTTACCAATAAAGGGAACATGAATTTTGGTGCTCTCTTTGCCGAACATGAATTAAGTATCTTTCATGATAAGATTAAGATCATCAGCGGACTTCGCTTTGATATCGCTCAGTTCAGGGATGGTAGTTTTACTATTGACGAACCCACAGGTCTTACTGATTTCATGACTAATTATCCTACTGCTTTTACTAATAATACCTGGACATCTATTAGTCCTAAGTTAGCTGCCTTGTATCAGTTCAAACCTAATTGCAAAGTTTATGTTTCGTATGCCAAAGGTTTCAGGGCACCCATTCTCGACGATATGTGTAAGAACGGAAACGTTACTAAGGGTTTTAAATTGGCTAATCCACAGCTTTCTCCAGAAAATATAAATAATATTGAAGCAGGTTATGTATTTAATTATAAAGATAAAATAATAATAGAGAATGCGTTTTATTATTCTATTGGTAACGATTTCCAATATTTTGTTAGTAATGGCGACAGTGTTAATACTGGAGGAAGCACTTTAAAAGCTGTTATGAAACGAGAAAATGTTGGTGATGCCAGAATTTATGGTACTGAAGTTATGATTACTGCTAAGTTAAATACTCATATCTTACTAATGGCGAGTTATGCTTATCAGCAAACTAAGATTATTTCGTATTATTCGCCGAGCACTGATAAGAATCTTACCGGAAAGGAGATTATGGGAGTTCCGCCACATATCTTCTCAGCAAATGCTGAGTATCGTTCTAAATATCTTAGTTTTGTGATTACTTATAATTTCAGGGATAAGCAATGGGAAGATGATGATAATATTGCTTTTTCGCAACAACGCTCAACTTTTGATGGGCGAATTTCTTTTGTGTATCATAATAAATATTATATTTCGGAGTTGGTGCAGGATATTTTCAATAGCCGATTTATCAATTCTAAAGGCGAACTATCTCCGGGCAGGTTCTTAATGACGAGTCTCATTTATAAGTTTTAACAAAGTTCTTGTTTCGCTTTATTCGATAAAGCTGACTATTATTCTATACCATAATTAAAATTGCAAACTATCTCAAGTCAAAACCTGATTACGATTGTTAAGTTAACAGTTTTTAAATAAATATTTTTTAAAGGACTTATTTATATTAGAAATATTTCCTAATTTTGAAACAGAATTTAACAAATAATAATTATGACAACTAAATTAAAATTTAATAAGCTTACCTATGAGCAGACTTCTCTACTTATTCAATTTATAAAGGAAGTCTTTCCTGAAAAAGAAGATGAAACATTTTATCAATATAACGAGCTTAAATTTGCCGGCACCACTATTCACAGGTTGTTTAAGAAGCATTTTGGTTATGGTGTTTCGATGCGTAATGTGCTGTTTGCCTTAGAGAAGTTGCATTATGTTATTTATTTAAAGAAAGGTGAAGAAATCACTGTAAAGGCCGAAAAACAAACTGATAAGAAAGAGAAACCAGATTATAGTGTTGATCTTTATAAGGAGCTTGATGTGGATGCAATTTATGTTAAAATTGACAGTCGAAAGATGCATAATTTTATACGTGCTGCCTACGATTTGCCACCTGTAGCTAAGGAAGATAAGATCAAGTACAGGGAATTAGTTATTGAAGAGATCGATAATTTCAAGAATACGCACGAAATGCCTCCGATCGTTCCGGAGTAGAACTCAATTACGTATTACGAATTACGAATTACGAGAGGAAATAAGTCAATTACGAATTACAGAAAAAAAGTGCATAAAGTACTTAAAGTGCCTAAAGTGTCTTAAGTTTTTTGGGCATTTTTTGTTTTTTTCATCAATCTAAAGAATCATTTTACCGCCTTCTATATTTTTTATAGTATTATTATT
>CAIWDQ010000344.1 GCA_903911455.1 uncultured bacterium | reverse complement strand
TATAGAATGTTTCAACAAAAATAGAGGCTATTTCGAAAAAAATATCGACCATTTTTAAATAAAACTGAGCAATTTCAAGGCTTTCAGAAAAAGTATCTAATAAAACCAAGTTAATTTATAAGATTTTCCTCGTAATTCGTAATTCGTAATTCGTAATTTTTTTTAAGTTAATCTTATTCTTTAAAGTTTAATAAAATGATTAATTTTGCAGCCTAAATAAAAAACAATGTATACAAACCAAAAAAATATAATCGAAGCTGCCTGGAACGACAGGTCTTTGCTAAAAAACGAAATTACTGTTGCTACCATCTGCGAACTTGTGGATTTGCTTGATAAAGGGATGCTTAGAATAGCTGAACCAACGGAAAATGGCTGGATTGTAAACGAATGGTTGAAGAAAGCTGTGATACTCTATTTCCCTATTCAGAAAATGGAAACTATTGAAGTGGGACCGTTTGAATTTCATGATAAAATTGCATTAAAGAAAGGTTATGAAGCCTTGGGTGTAAGGGTTGTGCCTCATGCTGTGGCCCGTTATGGAGCATATATTGCCAAAGGTGTAATAATGATGCCTTCTTATATAAATATAGGTGCGTATGTTGATAGCGGCACTATGGTTGACACTTGGGCTACAGTGGGTTCGTGTGCTCAGATTGGTAAAAATGTACATCTTAGTGGCGGCGTTGGCATTGGTGGTGTGTTAGAACCTGTGCAGGCTGCCCCTGTAATAATTGAGGATAATTGTTTTTTGGGTTCAAGATGCATTGTGGTAGAAGGTGTAAGGGTTGAAAAAGAAGCTGTGCTTGGCGCGAATGTAGTGATTACTAAATCAACAAAAATTATTGACGTTACCGGCAGCGAACCTATAGAATATAAAGGTATAATCCCTTCGCGTTCGGTTGTGATACCTGGTTCGTATACCAAGAAATTTAATGCGGGCGAATATCAGGTGCCTTGTGCATTAATAATTGGACAAAGAAAAGAATCAACTGATATTAAGACATCTTTAAATGACGCTTTGCGCGAATATAATGTCGCAGTTTAGTCTGATTTCTTGTTTTGCTCCAGACATTCCATTATTTTGGTCTTAAACTTCCAGCAAGTCATTTGCCTGCCGTCAGTTATTTCGGCAAGTTCGTAGCTTGAGATACCCGGATTCTTACATACCATAAACGCTAATCCAAATGCTTCGTGTATTGGAAGCTTGCAACGATGAAATAAAGTATTTGCAGTAGCCGATTCTTCGGTTTTACATCTGGTACAGCGTCTTGAAAAAGGTTTTTTGCCTTTGCAATAGTTAGTATTATTACATTTACGGCAAACATAACCATCTTTCCATTTCTCGTTAGCCAAGTACTCCAGGCATTTTTCTTCGGTACCAAACCTATTCTTAAACTTAACTTTAGTTAATGTATTTAGATTTTCAAACATATAATATTTAATAAAATGAATCCTTATTTTGAACAATTGTATTTTAAAATCGTTTACAAAAGTACAAAAAAAGTGATACCAATGCGATTTATTTTAATTTTATTTTATATTTTTGCAAAATTAATTAATACTTACATAAAATGAAATGGATTTTTAGACTACTAGCTGTGGCTTTATTGACAACATCTTTGAGCTGCAATCAACAAAACAAGAATAAAGAAGAAAATAAAGTATCAAATCTTGAAAACAAATTTGATAACAAAGGAAGTGTAGTGCATATAAGTAATGCTACTTTCAAAGAAATTATAATGGATTATAGTTCTAATCCTCAGACATGGATGTTTAAGGGACAATTACCTTGCATCGTTGATTTTTATGCTGATTGGTGCGGTCCATGTAAGCATATTGGTCCGATATTAGAAGAACTTGCTAAAGAATATTCAGGTAAAATTAATGTTTATAAAGTAAATGTAGATCAGGAAAAAGAATTATCTGCATTTTTTAAGATAGAAAGTATCCCTGCATTGATATTTAGTCCTGTAAAAGGAGATCCAACGATGCAAGCAGGAGCATTATCAAAAGAAGATTACAAAAAAATGATTGACGAAATCTTGCTTTCTAAAAAAGACACAGCAAATTTGACAAAATAATAAGAATCTAAAAATTAATAAATAATAAACACAATGGAACATTTAACAAAAGAAACATTCTTAAACAAAGTTTTTAATTTTGAAACTAATCAAGAATGGAAGTTTGAGGGAGAATTGCCATGTATCATTGATTTCTACGCCGATTGGTGTGGTCCATGCAAAGTGGTAGCCCCAATTCTTGAAGAATTATCAACAGAATATGATGGTAAAATCAATATTTATAAAATAGATACCGAAGCTGAGACTGAATTAGCAGGAGCTTTTGGTATAAGAAGCATCCCTTCTATCCTATTTTGCCCAAAAGAAGGACAACCACAAATGGCAGTTGGAGCTTTACCTAAAGATTCTATAAAACAAGCTATTGAAGAAGTACTTTTAGCAAAGTAATTAATTAAAAATATTTCTTTATAATAATAATAGGTGTAGTTTAACAAAGCTACACCTTTTTTTATTACCTTTGCTGACTAAAAATAGAAGCATGATCCCATTTTCGCCGCCACGTATTGACCAACTAATAATTGACGAAGTGATAGATACACTTAAGTCAGGATGGATTACAACCGGTCCTAAGACTAAGTTATTTGAAAAAGAACTCACCAAATATGCTGGGCATAAATCTACATTATGTTTAAACTCAGCTTCTGCCGGACTGGAACTAATGCTTCGTTGGTTTGGAGTAAAAGAAGGTGATGAGGTTATTGTGCCGGCTTATACTTATTCAGCTACAGCTAATGTTGTAATACATTGTGGTGCAAAGCCAGTTTTTGTTGATATTAATGAAGATTTTAATATATCAGTAAAAGAAATTGAAAAAGCAATCACCAAAAATACTAAGGTTATTATGCCTGTTGATATTGGAGGCTTCCCATGTGAATATGATGAAATAAATGCTTTAGTTAAAAAAGAAAATATCAAAAGCCTTTTTACTGCTAATACTGACGAGCAAAAGAAATTAGGAAGAATACTAGTACTTTCGGATGCTGCACATTCGTTAGGTGCAAAATATAAAGGACTTAAAGTTGGGAATCTTACTGATGTTACAGTTTATTCATTCCATGCCGTAAAAAATCTTACAACTGCTGAAGGTGGAGCTATTTGTTTAAATCTTCCTGTGCCTTTTGATAATGAAGAAATATATAAAGAACTAAATATAAAATCTCTTCACGGACAAAATAAGGATGCTTTGGCGAAAACGCAGATAGGAAACTGGAGATATGATATTGTTGAAGCTGGTTACAAATGCAATATGACGGACATACAAGCTTCAATGGGTTTGGTTGAGATAAAAAGATATGATGATGATATGCTTCCTAAAAGAAAATATATATTTGATACGTATTCTAAGAAGTTATCTAAGTATGATTGGGCTATTATTCCTGAATATGAAAATGAAATTAAAACTACCTCCTATCATGTTTTCTTATTGAGAATAAAAGATAAAAATGAAGAACAAAGAAACAAGATAATTGAAGAAATATTTAAGCAGGAAGTATCAGTTAATGTAC
>CAIWDQ010000343.1 GCA_903911455.1 uncultured bacterium | reverse complement strand
CTTTTACATTCATAGACAGCTTAGTTATTCCGCTTAAAAGAACAACCCGATAACAATATTGTTTTTAATGAACTATCTAGCGTACTTAAAATTCTTACCTAAATAAATTGCTGCATCACCCAAACTTTCCTC
Organism: uncultured bacterium; assembly: GCA_903911455.1. Taxonomy (GTDB): domain Bacteria; phylum Bacteroidota; class Bacteroidia; order Bacteroidales; family JACABE01; genus JBAXLO01. The sequence continues at coordinate 6,578 of CAIWDQ010000343.1, read as the reverse complement.
AATACGTAATAATTGATTGTATTTAGCAATACGTTCGCTACGACAAGCAGAACCTGTCTTGATCAAACCTGTATTTAAAGCAACTGACAGATCAGCAATAGTAGTGTCTTCAGTTTCACCTGAACGATGACTGATAACAGCAGTATAAGAATTGCGATAAGCCATGTTAACTGCATCAATAGTTTCAGTTAAAGTGCCGATTTGATTAACTTTAATTAAAATAGAATTGGCAACACCTTTATCAATACCCATCTTCAATCGTTCAACATTGGTAACAAATAAATCATCACCTACTAACTGAATTTTATCACCAACTTTATCTGTCATTAATTTCCAGCCGGCCCAATCGTCTTCAGCCATACCGTCTTCAATAGAAATAATTGGATAATTATCAACCCAACCTTTCCAGAAATCAACCATTTGTGAAGGAGTTAATTTATCACCTGTAGATTTATGAAGATGATAAACATTTTCATCAGTAAGAAAATACTCAGAAGAAGCAGGGTCTAATGCAATATAAATATCCTGACCAGGTTTGTAACCGGCCTTTTCAATTGCTTGCATAATAACTGTTAAAGCTTCTTCATTAGATTTAAGATTAGGAGCAAATCCACCTTCATCACCAACATTAGTTGAATAACCTTGCTTCTTTAAAACAGATTTTAGATGATGAAATACTTCAGCACCCATACGGATAGCATCAGTGAAACATGAAGCACCAACCGGCATGATCATGAACTCCTGAAAATCTATACAGTTGTCAGCATGCGAACCACCATTTAAAATGTTCATCATAGGAATAGGAAGTGTATTTGCATTAACACCACCTATATATCTATATAAAAACTGACCTGTTTCCTGAGCAGCAGCGTTTGCAACAGCAAGTGACACTCCTAAAATAGCATTTGCACCAAGGTTAGCTTTGTTCGGTGTACCATCAATCTCAATCATTCGCCTATCAATGGAGATCTGATCATTCACCAAATAACCTTTTAACTCTTCACATAATGTCTTATTAACATTATTAACTGCTTTTAATACTCCTTTACCAAGGAATAAACTTTTATCATCGTCTCTTAATTCAACAGCCTCATGTATCCCGGTAGAAGCACCAGATGGCACAGCGGCTCTACCAATTATACCATTTGAAGTTAAAACATCTACTTCTACAGTAGGATTTCCTCTTGAATCTAAGATTTGACGAGCAAAAATATTTTCTATTGCACTCATAATTTGTATTATTTGTAATTTTAATATTAGGGTTCAAAGTTATGAATTAATAACAACATATAAGCATAAAAAAAGGATAAAGTTTAAAACTTTATCCTTTCAATATTTAAAGATAGTTATATTAACTATTCTTCAGTTTTTTCTTCTTCTGATTCAGTTGCTTCAATATTATTTTCTGCAACTTCGTCTTTTACTTCTTCTACAACTTTAACTTCTTCATGATGTGTAGCAACAGTTTCTTTTGCAACAACAACATCAGCATCAGTTTTCTTTTTAGTAGATCTTTTTCTACGTGTAGATTTGCCTGCTTTTTCTTCCTTAGCTGCTAATAAGTTTTCATTATAATCAACTAATTCCATCATACACATTTCAGCATTATCCCCTAAACGGCTACCGGTTTTTAGAATTCTGGTATAACCACCAGGTCTGTTGCCTATTTTATTACATACCTGAGTGAATAATTCAGTAACAGCTTCTTTACTTTGCAAATAACTAAATACAGTTCTACGTGAATGGGTTGAATCATCCTTAGATTTATTAATTAAAGGCTCAACATATTTTCTTAATTCTTTAGCTTTAGCAACAGTAGTATTAATTCTTTTGTGTAAAATTAAAGATGTTGCCATATTTGATAACATATGCGATCTATGAGCAGATGTTCTTCCTAGTTTATTAACTTTTCTAGCGTGTCTCATTGTGATTAATCCTTATCTAATTTATATTTAGCAATATTTATGCCGAATTCTAAGCTTTTACTTTTAACTAATTGTTCTAATTCTGTTAATGATTTCTTACCAAAGTTTCTAAACTTCAATAAATCATTTTTATTAAAAGAAACTAAATCTCCTAATGTTTCAACTTCCGCAGCTTTAAGACAGTTTAATGCTCTTACAGAAAGATCCATATCTACTAACTTAGTTTTTAAAAGTTGACGTATATGTAATGTATTTTCATCAAATTCTTCATTAATAGCTTTCTCTTCAGTTTCCATGGTAATTCTTTCATCAGAGAATAACATAAAATGATGAATTAATATCTTAGCAGCTTCTTTTAATGCTTCTTTAGGATGAATAGAACCATCAGTTGCAATTTCAAGAATAAGTTTTTCATAATCTGTTTTCTGTTCTACTCTAAAATTATCAATAATGTATTTAACATTTCTAATTGGAGTGTGTATAGAATCAATTGCTATAGTTCCAATACTATCCGTAATATTTTTATTCTCTTCTGCGGGAACATATCCTCTACCTTTATTAATATTTAGTTCCATATTAAGTTTTACAGATGGATCCATATTACAAATAACTAATTCAGGATTTAAAACCTGAAATCCATTAAGAAATTTATTAATATCACCAGCTTTAAAAGAATCTTGTCCACTTATAATAAATTGAATCTTTTCATTTGATATATTTTCAAGTTGACGTTTAAAACGAACTTGTTTTAAGTTAAGAATCATTTCAGTAACATCTTCAACTACACCTTTAATTGTAGAAAATTCCTGATCTACTTTTTCAATTTTTATTGAAGTAATCGCAAAGCCTTCAAGTGATGATAACAATATTCTTCGTAAAGCATTTCCTATTGTTATTCCATACCCAGACTCTAAAGGACGGAATTCAAAGACACCTTTAAAATCGTCTGCTTCAATCATTATAACCTTATCAGGTTTTTGAAAAGCTAATATTGCCATTTATTTAATTTTTTCTAATTTATAAAATTGTTGAAGATAAAAACTTCAATCCATTCGTTTTGCAACAACAAAAACTATTTAGAATACAATTCCACGATTAATTGTTCTTTAATATTTTCCGGAATATCTTCTCTATCAGGATAATTCAAAAATTTCCCAGTTAAACTAGCTGCATCCCATTCTAACCAAGAGAAACTATTTCTTTTACTTGCAATTGAATATGTAATAACCTCAAGTGATTTTGCTTTTTCTCTTACACTTACAATATCTCCTGTTTTAAGACTATAAGAAGGAATATTGACTACTTTATGATTAACTTCAATATGTCTATGAGAAACTAATTGACGTGCTGCACTTCTACTAGGAGCAATTCCTAAACGAAAAACAACATTATCTAAACGTGATTCTATAAGTTGTAAAAGTACTACACCAGTTACACCTTTTTTATGTGAAGCATTATGGAATATATTTTTAAACTGTTTCTCTAATATACCATAAGTATATTTAGCTTTTTGCTTTTCCATTAACTGTAAAGCATATTCTGATTGCTTCCCTCTTCTTTTATTCCCACCACCGTGTTGACCAGGAGGATAATTCTTTTTTTCAAAGGACTTATCTGGTCCAAAAATAGGATCCTTAAATCTTCTCGCAATTTTTGTTTTTGGCCCTGTATATCTTGCCATACTATTCTATGTGTTTTATTGTGAAATACAAATTTATTAAACTCTTCTTCTTTTTGGTGGTCTACAACCATTATGTGGTAATGGAGTAGTATCCATAATTTCTAATACTTCGATACCAGAAGCATTAATTGTTCTGATCGCAGATTCTCTACCTGCTCCTGGACCTTTAACAAACACTTTAACTTTACGTAAACCTAGATCAAAAGCAACTTTTGTACAATCAGTTGCAGCCATTTGAGCAGCATATGGTGTATTCTTCTTTGAACCTTTAAATCCCATTTTACCAGCAGATGCCCAAGAAATAACCTGACCTGCATTATTTGTTAAGGATATGATAATATTATTAAAAGATGCAAAAATATAGGCTCTACCTAATGGTTCAACTTTTACTATCCTTTTCTTTGTAATTTTAGCAGTTTTTGCCATATCAAATTATTGTAAATTATTCGAATTGATTATAATTAAAAATATTATTTACTAACCTTTAGGTGCTTTCTTTTTATTAGCAACAGTTTTCTTTCTTCCTTTTCTTGTTCTAGCATTATTCTTTGTACTTTGCCCTCTGCAAGGTAAACCTAAACGATGTCGTATTCCTCGATAACAACCAATATCCATCAAACGTTTAATATTCATTTGTGTTTCCGAACGAAGTGCACCTTCGACTTTATATTTATCATTAATCAAAGTTCTAATAATGTTTTGTTCATCATCAGACCAATCAACGACTTTTTTATTAATATCTATTCCAGCATCATTAAGTATTTTCTGAGCTGTACTTCTACCAATACCATAAACATAGGTTAATCCAATTTCACCTCTTTTATTTTTTGGTAAATCAATTCCTGCAATTCTTGCCATAAAGTTAAATATTGTTGATTAAATTTAAATTATCCCTGTCTTTGTTTAAATTTAGGATTCTTTTTATTTATAACATAAATCCTACCTTTTCTACGAACAATCTTACATTCAGGAGATCGTTTTTTAACAGATGTTCTTACTTTCATTTTTATTATTTTTTTTATTTGTATCTAAACGTTATTCTACCTTTTGTTAAATCATATGGAGACATTTCTAGCTGAACTCTATCACCAGGTAAAATTTTAATATAATGCATTCTCATTTTACCTGAAATGTGAGCAGTAATTACATGTCCGTTTTCCAATTCAACTCGAAACATTGCATTCCCTAAAGATTCAATTACAGTTCCATCTTGTTGAATTGATGTTTGTTTTGCCATTTAACTCAGTTCTTATTATTGTTTATTTAAAACTATTTCTATATCATAAAAACTTGAAAGAATATCTACTTTATCCTTTCTAATTGCAACTGTGTGCTCAAAATGAGCTGATGATAACTGATCTGCAGTAGAAATGGTCCAACCATCTTTCCCTTGAATAACTTCCTTTCTACCAAGATTAATCATTGGTTCTACAGCAATAACTAAACCTTCACTTAACTTTAATCCTGTTCCTCTTTTTCCATAATTTGGGACTTCTGGTTTTTCATGAAGTTTTTTACCAATGCCATGACCAACTAAATCTCTTACAACAGAATAACCAAATAGTTCAACAAAATTTTGAATTTCAAAACCAATATCACCAATTCGTTTCCCTTCTATAGCTACTTCTAACCCCTTATAAAGTGATTGTTTTGTTATATCAATTAAATTTCTTTTACTTTCATTTATTTCACCTACAGCAAAAGTATAAGCAGAGTCTCCGTAATATTCATTTTTAATAACTCCACAGTCGATAGAAACTATATCTCCTTCAAGCAATATTCTTTTACTTGGTATTCCATGAACTACTTCCTCATTAATAGATATACATAAAGTATTAGGAAATCCATTATATCCTTTAAAACCTGGAATAGCTTTATTGTCTCTAATAAATTCTTCAGCTATATTATCTAAAAATATAATTTCAACTCCGGGTTTAATAAACTTAGCAACTTCAGCCAAAGTCTTGCCAACAAGTAAAGAACTTTCTCTAATTAATTCAATTTCATTGCTAGTTTTATAATGTATCATTACATTTTTTTAAACAGTAATTATGCACTTATACTCATTGCATTTCTTCCCTTTATTCTTCCAGATTTAGTAAGACCATCATAATGTCTCATTAAAAGATGACTTTCAATCTGTTGTAAAGTATCTAAAACAACACCAACTAAAATTAATAAAGATGTTCCACCATAAAATTGAGCAAATTGTTGATTTACTCCTACTATTCTAACCAAGGCAGGCATTACTGCAACAAAAGCTAAAAATAATGATCCCGGTAAAGTAATTTTTGACATTACAGTATCTAAAAACTCAGCTGTTTTTTTTCCAGGTTTAACTCCAGGTATAAATCCCCCATTCTTTTTCATTTCTTCAGCCATTTGATTAGGATTAATTGTTACAGCTGTATAAAAGTATGTAAAAGCAATTATCATTAAAGCAAAGACAAAATTATACCAAAATCCATTAAAATTAGAAAAAACAGAAACAAATCCAGTCAAAGTATCTGAAGAAGCAAAGCCTGCAACAGTTATTGGTATAAACATAATTGCCTGAGCAAAAATAATAGGCATAACGCCAGCAGCATTAACTTTAAGTGGAATATATTGTCTGACACCTCCATATTGTTTATTTCCTACAATACGTTTTGCATATTGTACAGGGATTTTTCTAGTTCCTTGAACTAATAGTATACTAATTAATATAACAAATATTAACACAATCAATTCAACAAGAAATATTACAAGTCCACCACCTTGCTCTTCCATTCTTGAAGCAAATTCGCCTACGAGTGCAAAAGGAAGTCTTGCAATAATACCTACCATTATTAATAAAGAAATACCATTTCCTATTCCTTTATCTGTGATTTTTTCACCTAACCACATAATAAATAAAGTCCCAGCAATTAAAATAATTGTAGATGAAACCCAGAAAAAAGTAGTAGGGGGAGTACCATTAAATGGAGCGATTG
>CAIWDQ010000342.1 GCA_903911455.1 uncultured bacterium | reverse complement strand
TGGTATACTTCTAATAGACTTTAAATATATAGAAAGACATTCAATTAATTTATTGCCTTTTTAACTTAATGCATTCAAGAGATTTAATGGACTTAAGGCACTTTTTTTCGTAATTCGTAATTCGTAATTCGTAATTGATTAAAATAATACTAACTTTGCACTTTAATTTTAATAAACCATGTTACTAAAAATTTATCCTGAAAATCCTAATCCAAAACATATTAAGACTGTTGTGGAGTGCTTATGTGACGGAGGTATTGTAATTTATCCTACCGACTCGGTGTACGGTATCGGTTGCGATATCTTTAAATCGCGTACTGTTGAGCGTGTAGCCGAGATTAAAGGTATTAGAAAACAAAATGCAAACTTCTCTTTTATTTGCTACGACCTTAGTCAGTTGTCCGATTTTACAAAGCCAATTAGTACTACTGTTTTTAAACTTATGAAACGTACGTTGCCCGGTCCTTTTACATTTATTCTGGATGGTAATAATAATGTGCCAAAGCTGTTTCAGAGTAGCAAGAAAACCGTTGGTATTCGTATTCCTGATAATATCATAGCTCGCACTATAGTAATGGAGTTAGGGAATCCGATTATGTCAACTTCGGTACATGATGATGATGAAATGATAGGCTATACTACAGATCCTGAACTTATTTATGAAAGATATCGTGATGTTGTAGATATAGTTATTGATGGTGGCTATGGCGATAACGAACCTTCGACAGTAGTGAGTTGTATTAATGATGAGATAAAAGTGGTTCGTCAGGGTAAAGGTATTTTGGAAGACTATCTGTAACAGAAATATTATGTTATGAAAGCTAATATTTTTGATGATTACAAAGCAGAGAGTGAAGTAGAAATATTTGAAACGCTCTTTAAGAATGAAAATGTGGTCATCGAACGTATTGTTTCTTACGGAAATGTAACTCCTGACGAGGAATGGTATGATCAGGATAAAGACGAATGGGTGCTATTGTTAGATGGAATTGCCCGCCTTGTATTTGAAGATGATAAGATTGTAGAACTTAAAAAAGGAGATTATATATACCTACCTGCTCATCAAAAGCATAAAGTAATCTATACCAGCACAGAGCCTAATTGTATATGGCTTGCTTTTCATTTTAAAACTTAATAAGTTTACTCTAAAAATATGACGCATCATCCACCACTTGCCGAACAATTAAGGCCATCAAACCTTGATAATTACATAGGACAGAAGCATCTGGTAGGGGAGAACTCTATTTTGCGTAATGCGATTGAATCGGGCAACATCCCTTCAATGATACTTTGGGGACCTCCGGGAGTTGGCAAAACTACGCTGGCTTATATCATATCTCAATATCTTAATAAATCATTCTTCACGCTAAGTGCTATTAATTCGGGTGTTAAAGATGTGCGTGAAGTTATTGAAAAAGCAAAACAATCTGAAGATGCTTCAATTTTATTTATAGATGAAATCCATCGTTTTAATAAATCTCAGCAAGATTCATTGCTTGGTGCTGTTGAAAAAGGGATTATAACACTGATAGGTGCCACAACAGAGAATCCTTCATTTGAAGTTATTTCGCCTTTGCTTTCGCGATGTCAGGTGTATATACTTAAGAATCTGGAGAAAGATGAACTGCTTCAACTGATTGAGACAGCTAAGATAAAACTGGAACATCAGCACAATATTAAAATCATTATTACCGAAACAGAAGCTTTGCTAAGGATATCAGGTGGTGATGCCCGCAAGCTGTTTAATGCAATTGAACTGGTAGTTAATACAGAGCTTAAGAAGGGTGAAGTTGAGTTTACTAACGATAAGGTTTTAAAGATAGTACAACAGAATCTGGCACTATATGATAAAGGTGGTGAAATGCATTATGATGTTATTTCGGCATTTATCAAATCAATGCGAGGAAGTGATCCTAATGCGGCAGTGTATTATCTTGCACGTATGATTGCAGGTGGTGAAGACCCTAAGTTCATAGCCCGTCGTATGTTAATACTTGCTTCCGAAGATATCGGGAATGCCAATCCTAATGCTTTGCTTCTGGCTAATAGTTGTTTTGATGCTGTTAATAAAATAGGTTATCCCGAATGCCGTATTATATTATCACAAACTGCAATATATCTGGCCTCTTCAGCCAAAAGCAATGCCAGTTATTCGGCCATTGACGATGCTTTAGCTTTCGTTAAAGAAACAGGCGATTTGCCGGTTCCTTTGCAAATACGCAATTCGCCAACTAAGCTTATGAAAGATATTGGCTATGGAAAAGAATATAAATATGCCCATAGTTACGAAAATAATTTTGTGGATATGGAGTTCTTACCCGACAAAATTAAAGGTCATAAGTTTTATGAACCTCAGGATAATCCACGCGAAAACGAAATAAGAGCAAGGCTTCATAATCTATGGAAAAAGAAGTACGGTTATTGATATTAACATCACATTGCTCAAAATAAATCTAAATAAAATGTGTTATACATGCATTAAAATTGTATATTTGCATGATTAAACGATACTGAGTTGAAAAGAATATATCTACTGGTTTTAAAAACATATCTGGGTCCGTTAGTGATGACGTTTTTCATTGCTGTGTTTATCTTATTAATGCAGTTCTTATGGAAATACGTTGACGACTTTGTTGGTAAAGGTTTAGAATGGTACGTGATAGCACAGCTTATGTTTTACGCATCAGCTACCTTTGTTCCTCTGGCTTTACCTTTAGCAATCTTACTCTCTTCCTTAATGACATTCGGTAACTTAGGCGAACGTTACGAGTTAACCGCTATGAAAGCCGCAGGTATTTCGTTGCGCAGTGTGATGAAACCTCTTATCGTGGTATCTATTATTATTAGTGTAGTTGCATTTTATTTCTCTAACAATGTTATGCCTTATGCTAATCTGAAGTTCAAGTCATTACTTTACGACGTACAAGCTAAGAAACCTACAGTTAATATTCAGGAAGGGATGTATTATAGTGGTATTGATGGTTTTGTTATTAAGATAGGGAAGAAAGACAGAGATGGAAAAACCATACATAACGTTATCATTTATAATCACACCAAACGTATGGGCAACAATAATCTTACCATCGCTAAATCAGGTAAGATGGAGTTATCTAACGACAATAGATTTCTTGTTTTCACCCTCTTTGATGGAGCTAATTATGATGAAGATATAAGTACTCCTATGAATATGATTAAGCGCCCTATGTTGCGCACTATGTTTAAGGAAGAAAAGCGACGCTTTGATCTGTCGGCATTTGCGATGTCAAAAACAAATGAAGACTTGTTTAAAGGCCATTTCCAGATGTTAAATATTAAGCAATTATCTCTCACAGAAGATACATTACTTATGGACTTAAATGCTCGTAAAGAAGATTTCTATAAAACAAGTGTATCTAAGTTCTGGGCCTTAAACTCACAGTATGATTCAACCTATAAGGTGCGATTAGACACTCTTCCTAAACTGCATGGTAATTTTGCTGATAATTTTATTGGTGATAATAAAGCGAGGATCGTTAATATTGCTTTGCAGAATGTAAGAGGTACAATGGGTGATATTGACTATTTTAACATAGAATTTAAGGATAAAGAAGAGTACATCCGTCGTTATGATATAGAGTGGCATCGCAAGTTTACATTGTCCATTGCGTGTCTCATATTATTCTTTATTGGCGCACCTTTAGGAGCTATTATCAGGAAAGGTGGCTTCGGATTACCGGTAGTCTTGTCTGTTTTATTCTTTGTTATATTTCACATCATATCAATTATAGGCGAAAAGGTATCAAGAGAAGGTACTTTAGACGCAAGCAAAGGGATGTGGATAGCCTCAGCAGTGTTACTCCCGATTGGAGTTTTCTTAACATATAAAGCCACCACCGATTCACAATTATTGGATAGTGATGTGTGGTTAAGGAAGTTTAAACGATTCATAAATCGTAAAAAATAACTTATATGAGGATCCTTCAGCTATGTAACAAACCTCCTTATCCTCCTTTAGAAGGCGGTTCAATTGCTATGAATAACATTACGCAGGGTTTGATTGCCGAAGGACACACTGTTAAAGTATTAGCCATAAGTAGTTTTAAGAATGAAGTTGATTTGAATGATTTTCCTGAAGATTATTTAAAGAATTCTAAGTTTGAAACTGTTTTTGTTGATTTAAGAATAAAACCAATTGCAGCTTTTCTTAATCTGTTTACAAATAAATCATATCATGTTCAGCGCTTTATTTCAAAAGACTTTGAAGACAAATTAAAGCATTTACTTGCTGAAGAAACTTTTGATATCATTCAACTTGAAACACTCTTTATGTCTCCTTATATTAAAGTTATTCGTCAGTTTTCGGATTCTAAAATTGTACTACGTTCGCATAATATTGAGCATTTAATATGGAAGAGAGTTGCTAATTTTGAAAGAAATAACATTAAAAGGTGGTACATTAATCTTCTTGCTAAAAAACTTTCTCATTACGAAAAAGAAAAAATAAATCAATATGATGGCATTGCTTCAATAAGTAAAAAAGATATTGAATTTTATCTTGATGAAGGGTGTAAAAAGCCTATTGAAGATATTACTTTTGGTATTGATGTTGATAAGTTTAATGATGAAATTATTACAGATACAACTAAAGTTACATTGTTTCATATAGGTGCTATGAACTGGATTCCAAATCAGGTTGGGATTAAATGGTTTCTTGATGAAGTGTGGGTTGATGTTCATGAAAAGTATAAAGATTTAGAACTTCATCTTGCAGGTCGTAAGATGCCTGATTGGTTAGTAAAAGCATCTTATCCTAATGTTATTATTGAAGGAGAAGTTGAAGATTCAAAAGCATTTGTAAATTCAAATACTATTATGATTGTTCCTTTATTTTCAGGAAGTGGCTTAAGAATAAAGATAATTGAAGCAATGGCTTTAGGCAAAACAGTAATATCTACTAGTATTGGTGCCGAGGGAATTAGTTATACTAATAATAAGAATATCATTATTGCTAATACAAAAGAAGATTATATCAAAGCAATTTCTAATTGTATTAATAATCCTGAACTATGTAAGAGCATTGGAATGAATGCTAAAAAGCTTATTATTGAAGAGCATAACAATAGTATTATAATTAAAAAATTGGTTTCTTTTTATGAGAAACTTCTAAGTAATAACTCTTAATGTAATTGATTTATGAAGATATTCATTTTACTATCAAGAGTTCCTTTTCCTTTAGATAAGGGAGATAAATTAAGAGCTTATAATTTTATTAAGCATCTTTCAGTTAATAATGATATTTATCTTTGCTGTCTGAATGATACTAAATTACAGCCCGAAAGTATATTTGAACTACAAAAGTATTGCAAACGAATAGTAGTTTATAAGATTAACTATCTAAGTATTGCTATAAATCTTATTAAAGCATTATTTAATGGTAAACCTTTTCAGATAGGTTATTTTTATAATACTAAAGTTAAGAGAAGTATTCTTAATTTAATTGATGATATTAGTCCCGATCATATTTTGTGTCAATTGATAAGAACTTCAGATTATGTTAAGGATGTTAACATTAATAAGACGTTGGATTATCAGGATATATTATCATATGGTATAAAAAGGCGCATCGACAGATCTCCTTTTTATATGCAGATGGTTTTAAAGATGGAATATACACGCCTTCTTAATTATGAACATAATATCTTTGATTCGTTTACTAATAAATTGATCATCTCTGAACCAGATAAGTTATTGATACCTCATTTTAATAATAATTCAATTCATGTTCTTAAAAATGGTTTAGATCATGAGTATTATAAACCAATTAAAGCTGAAAAAGAATTTGATCTCCTTTTCTCAGGAAACATGGCTTATCCACCTAATGTTGATGCTGTGGTTCATTTAATTAATAAGATTATACCTTTAGTAAAAAAAGAATATCCTAACATTCGTGTTTTAATTGCAGGTGCTAATCCAACTCAAAAAGTAAGAAGTCTGGCTTCAAAAAATGTAGTAATAACAGGCTGGGTTGATGATATGAGAGAGTGTTATGCCAAATCAAAGATATTTATTGCCCCAATGCGCATAGGTACTGGTTTGCAAAACAAATTACTTGAAGCAATGGCGATGAAACTTCCATGTATTACTACTCCATTAGCAAATGATTCGTTAGGCGCATTAGATGGTGTTGAGATTTTAGTTGGAAAGAAAATAGATGAACTTTCACAGCATATTTGCAATCTAATGAAAGATATTTCTCTTACAACTAAGTTGTCTGAAAATGGTTGTGCTTTTGTCTATAATAAGTTTAACTGGGAAAGAGAAATACAAAAGCTGGAAGAAATTATACATAATAATAACAGTGCTTTATGAAGTCATTACTAAAAAGACTTTGGGAAGATAAGACATTATTTTGTCTGTTGGTGATAGCTTTTCTCGCCAGGATCATTGCAATATTTTTTGCAAAAGGATTTGGTATGCATGATGATCATTTTCTTGTTATAGAAGCCTCTCAATCATGGGTTGATGGTTTTGATTATAATTACTGGCTTCCTTGGTCAAAGTTAAATACAGGACCTGATGGTCATAATTTCTTTTATGTTGGAATCCACTTTATTTTATTTATTATACTAAAGTGGATTCATATATTTAATCCACAAAATAAGATGATTATCATAAGGCTGATACATGCTTTATGGTCGTTACTAATAGTTAAATTTGGATATAAGATCACATTAAAATTATCAGATAAAAAAGCAGCAATACAAGTAGGATTAATGTTAGCATTACTATGGATATTCCCATGGCTTAGCGTTCGTAACTTAGTAGAAGTGGTGTCTATTCCATTCTTAATGTGGGGGATGTGGCTATTAATAAAAGAAGAAAACATTAAGACAAGTACTCTTATCTGGGTTGGATTTTTATTTGGATTAGCTTTTACTACAAGGTTTCAAACCTTAATGTTTATTAGTAGTATAGGATTAGTATTTCTAATTCGCAGACAATGGAATCATATCATTTATGTTGTTTTCGGATTTTGTTTAAGTATCTTTATTTTTGAGGGTATAATTGATCTTATCTTTTGGGGAAAGCCTTTTGCTGAGACATTAGAATATCTGAAATATAATATGACTCATTCAAAAGATTATATCATTTCGTCCTGGTATACATATCTTTTGTTTCTATTAGGTGTATTAATTCCTCCTGTTAGTATAGCTTTGTTTATAGGCTTTTTCAGAACATGGAAAAAGCATTTGTTGTTCTTCTTACCAACATTTTTGTTTTTAATATTTCATAGTACATTCCCAAATAAGCAGGAACGCTTTATTTTAACTATAGTTCCTTTCTTTATTATACTTGGTATTGTTGGCAGAAGTGAATTTATTGCACATAAACCTGAATTATATTTAAAAAGTAAGAAGTTGATTAAGGCTGCTTTGATATTCTTCTGGACTATTAATTTTATATTATTGTTTGTTTTTTCATTTCATTATTCTAAAAGATCAAGAGTTGAATCAATGACTTATTTGTCGAAATATAAAAATGTACAGATGATAATGATGGAGAATACTAATGCAACTGATACAAAGATGCCTCCATTATTTTATCTTGGTCAATGGGTTGGAGTTTTAGAAATTAGTAAAACTAAGAATCTTGATTCTTTAAAATTGTATTTAAATAAATACAAATGTCCTCCAAGATTTATTTTATTTGAAGGTGATAAATATCTTAATGCAAGAGTTGATAGTTTAAAGAAAATATTGCCTAATATTGAGAGTGAAACAGTTGTTAAACCTGGTTTGATTGATGATTTGGTTTATAAATTAAATCCTATTAATGTAAATCAAACGATTTATATATATCGTAATAAAGATTATTTTCCTTCCAAAATAGATTAATATCATAATGTTATGGATAAAGAGCAGTTGAAAATAAGAATTGATAATTTAGTTGATGAATTAAATCATCATAATTTTAATTATTATGTTCTTGATAAACCTCTTATAAGTGATTATGATTTTGATAAACTGCTTGAAGAACTCATTAAATTAGAAAAAGAGAACCCTGAATTTATTCGTGAAGATTCACCTACAAAAAGGGTAGGAGGAGAGGTTATTAAATCTTTCAAGCAAGTAAAACATAAGTATCCAATGCTTTCGTTGGGCAATACTTATTCGCAGGAAGAGTTGATTGAATTTGATAACAGGATTAAAAAACTTATTGATTCGGAATTTGAATACGTTTGCGAGCTAAAATATGATGGTGTTGCAATTGGATTGACTTATATTGATGGAGTTTTAACTCAGGCAGTAACCCGTGGTGATGGTGTTCAGGGGGATGATGTAACTGCAAATGTTCGTACTATACGTAGTATTCCTTTAAAATTAAAAGGTAATTATCCTAAAGAATTTGAGATTCGTGGTGAAATTATTCTTCCTCATTTAGGTTTTGAAAAGTTGAATAATGAGCGCGTTGAAATTGGTGATGAACCTTTTGCAAATCCTCGCAATGCTGCTTCAGGAAGTTTAAAGATGCAGGATTCAAACGAAGTTGCCAATCGTCCTTTAGATTGTTTATTGTATTTTTTGCTGGGCGATAATCTTCCTTATCAATCACATTATGAAAACCTGATAGCTGCTAAAGAATGGGGTTTTAAGATTCCCAATTACATGATGAAATGTAAAACGATTGATGATGTTTTTGAGTTTATTAATATGTGGGATGTTGCCCGTAATGATCTGCCTTTTGATATTGATGGCATCGTAATTAAAGTTAATTCATATCAACAATGGGAACAATTGGGTTTTACAGCTAAATCGCCTCGCTGGGCAATTGCTTATAAGTTTAAAGCTGAGAGAGTGTTAACTGAATTGTTATCTGTCTCATTTCAAGTTGGTCGTACGGGAGCTATTACGCCAGTGGCCAATTTGCGTCCTGTTCAGTTGGCTGGTACCGTTGTAAAACGAGCTTCTTTGCACAATTCAGATATTATTCAGAAACTGGATGTTAGAGTAGGTGATATGGTTTATGTAGAAAAAGGTGGCGAGATTATTCCTAAAATTATTGGTGTTGATATTTCGCGAAGGAAGAATACTTCTCAACAATTAAATTATATAACTAATTGTCCTGAATGTAATGCTGTTTTGACGCGTAATGAAGGTGAAGCTTCTCATTATTGTCCGAATGAGGATGGATGTCCTCCTCAGATTAAAGGAAAGTTAGAACATTTTATCAGCCGAAAGGCTATGAATATAGATAGCCTTGGCGAAGGTAAGATTAGTATGTTGTATGATAATAATCTTGTTAAGGATATTTCGGATCTTTATAATTTGAATTATGATAGTTTGATTGGACTAGAAAAAATTATTATTGATGAGAAATCCGAAAAGAAATTAAGTTTTAAAGAAAAAACTGTTACTAATATTTTAAATGGTATCAATTATTCAAAATCTGTAAGTTTTGAAAGAGTTTTATTTGCTATTGGAATACGATATGTTGGCGAAACAGTTGCTAAAAAGCTTGCTCTTCATTATAAAAATATAGATAATTTATTAAATGCAAGTTTTGAAGAATTAATTAATGTTGATGAAATAGGAGAGAAGATTGCCGAAAGTATTATCAATTTTTTTACTACAGATAAGAATCTTTTAATTATTGAAAAGCTTAAAATAGCTGGTTTGCAGTTTGTATTAAATGAAGATAATATTCCTAAACAATTATCAGAATCATTAAAAGGCAAAAATATAGTAGTTTCCGGAAATTTTGGAACTCCTGAAGAAAGACGCCGAATTGAAGAGTTGGTTGAGCTCCATGGAGGGAAAAAAGGAAGTTCGGTTACAGGTAAAACATCTTTGATTGTAGCAGGCGAAAATATGGGACCTGATAAGCGAGAAAAAGCTTTAAAGTTTAAAATTCCTATCATAACTGAAGAAGATTTTCTAGAAATGATCTCTAAATAGTGCCTTTTTGACGATTTTTTGGCTTTGAAACCTTAAAAGGTGTTAGAATTGCATTTACACTATATTTATAATAAAATTTTTTCTTTTTACCCTAAAATTTTTTCTATAAATATATGATGCAGTATTTCTGTATTATATGTGTTATTATTATATGAAATAAATATTAATAATGGCAATAATAAAT